>NZ_JBHVDX010000071.1:0-42037 GCF_042802555.1 Streptomyces sp. NPDC057474
CGCAGCCCCCTGCCTTTTTCAGGGGCGCGGGGAACTGCGCGAGCAGCCCCACCCACCCGCAGATGGGGGCGAAGGAGCGCAGCCCCTGGGGACGGGACGGGTAGGGGCGGCGGGGGCGACTAAGGCCGTTCACCGGTCCGGTCGACCACCCCGCGTTCCAGGATCGCCACGGACGAGACGAGGTCACCGGGTTCGAGAACCTGACAGGCGTCGCCGGGAGGGTCGAGGTTGACGGAGTTCCGGGCCAGGAAGCCCGACGTCCGACCGTCGAAGAGAAGCTCGTGACGGGCGGGCCCCTGCCCGAAGTCACCGGGCCAGCTGCCCTCAAGGCCGACGGAGACACCCGTACGCCCCGCCGCGTCCTTTGACCCCTCGTACACGGTCAGCCCAGGAATCCGCGCGACGGCCCGATACAGCGCGGCCTCCACCTTCGGCGGCAACAGCTGTCCGCTGAGCAGCGCGGAAGCCTTCTCGAAGGCGTTCCGGTCGGCCGACTTCGCTCCGGAAGGCCGCGTCGCATCGCCCTTCAGCCCGTACAGGTACCGGTACATCGCGTCGGCATCCGTCGGCAGCTCCTCCTCCACCTCCCGGAAGAAGCTGACGCCGTTCTTGTCGGGCAGTTGCTTGGCGACGGACCGTTCGACCACCTTGCCGCCGTCCCGGTGCTCCCGGGACAACCCGACGTGCTGCCCGTCGACCGACCACCAGACCTCGCGGACACCGAAGGCATGCCCCTCGTCGGTCGAGGGACAGTCGGTGCGGGGCCTCTCGGGGTCCGTCTTCCAGTGGTAGTCGTCCTGCTCGGTGTAGACGAACTGGTCGTCCCTCACCTCGGGCAACGTCCGCTTCTCAGCCGCCCTCGCGATCCGCTCCAGCAGCACGGCGGCACTCTGGTCACTCCGCGTCGCGTCCGCATCGCTCTGCCCCCGGCCCTCCGAACTGTCCGCCTGCGTCGTCGGCGGCACGGCCGCCTGCTGCGTCACCGCCGCCCCCACCACGACCGCGGCGGTCAGCACGGCGGCCACGGCGGGCACGACAACGGCGGGCCGCCGCCAGACCGGTCTCCTGCTCCCGGCGCTCTTCGCACTCTCGATCTCACGCATCAGCCGCTCCCTCAGCACGCGGTGACGGCCCGGCGGAAGCTCCCGTTCCGCGGCGTCCGGAACACCTTCACCGGACGGCACGCCCCCGGCAGACGGGGCGGCGGCCCCGCTGGACGCCATGTCCTCGGCGGACGGCTCGTCGCGAGGGGACGGCTCGTCGCGGGGGGACGGCTCGTCGCGGGGGGACGGGTTGTCGCGGGGGGACGGGTTGTCGTTCACGGGTTCCCCTCCTGGATGGGCCCGGCCACGGGGGTGTGGCCGTCTCTTGTCTGTCCGCGGTCGGCGTCGGGTTCCCGCGCTCTCAGTTGCGCGGCGAGCTTGGCTCTGGCCCGGGAGAGACGGGAACGCACCGTGCCGACGGGAACACCGAGGGCCTCCGCGGCCGCCACGTAGTCGAGACCACCCCAGGCGCACAACGCGAGCACCTCACGCTCGGGCCGCCGCAGCCGTTCCACCGCCGTACGTACGGCCCGCAGATACGCCTGGTCGTCGAGGTTCCCGGCGACCTCGTCGGCGAAGTCCCGCACGGACTCGGGCCTCGGCAGCCGCGCGACGGCGGCGGCATGGCGCCGCCCGGCCCGACGCGTGTTGCGGGCCACGTTGGTGGCGATACCGAGCAGCCACGGACGCGGCGAACCCCCCTCCGCGTCCAGCCGCCCCCGCAGCCGCCACGCCTCCAGAAAGGTCAGCGACACCACGTCCTCGGCCGTCGACCAGTCCCCCGTCAGCCGGAAGGCATGGTTGTAGACGGAACGCGCGTACGCGTCGAAGACCTCCCCGAAGGCCCCCGCGTCCCCGTCTCTGATCCGGGCGCGCAGCGCACTCCGGTCCCCCGTGTCCCCGTCATTCGTCTCCACGTCCTCCCCCTGTCCGTACACCGAAGGCCGGTTCCCGTGACCCACGTCACTGGAACTACGGGGGATGCCCCTGCCTTCAGCCCGGGGATGAATCGGGTTTCCCGCGTAGAGAGGCAGGGACAGCCAGATCGCCGCTGTGCAATCCGGCGGTCGCTTCAGGAGAGCTGAGGGCGATGTCCAAGAGGTGGAGGATCTCGGAGTTGAGGGACCGCCGGTCTGCTGCCGCACGGGCCGTCACTCGTTCGTGGAGGTCTTCGGGGATTCGGAGAGAGAAACGGATCACGGCATTATTTTGGCATCATGAAGACGCCACGGGATGCCGACGGCGCCGGGCACGCCCGGTACACCTACCGGCTCCGCGTGTCGTCGACCGCCCTCACTGGCCTGGAAGCCGAGTGGGCGCGGTGCCGGTGGATCTGGAACGAGTGCGTGGCCCGCTCGAAGAAGGCCCACGCGGACGGAGAGAAATGCGGCCCCGCCGCGCTGGACAAGATGCTGACCGAGGCCCGCGCCCGCACCCCGTGGCTCGCAGAGGGGTCCTCAGTGCCGCAGCAGCAACTCATCCGGGACTTCGGCAAATCCCGCGCCAAGGCTCTGAAGGACATCAAGGACCGCAAGCCGGTCCATCAACGGGCCGGAATGCCCAGGTACAAGAAGAAACGCGAGACGCTGGCGACGCTGAACTACACCCGGCGCGGCTTCCGCCTCAAGGACGGACGCCTGCATCTGGCCGGGAACATCGTGCTGACCGTGGTGTGGTCGCGGGACTTGCCCGCCGACCCCACCAGCGTGCGCGTGTACCAGGACAGCATCGGCCACTGGTACGCCTCGTTCGTCGTCCCCGCCGAAGTCCAGTCGCTGCTCGCCACCGGCCGCGTGCTCGGCGTTGACTGGGGCGTGAAGGAGACCGCCACCACCACCTCGGACGCCCACGACCTGCCCCACCCCCAGCACGGCAGGAAAGCGCAGGCCGAACTGACCCGGTACGACCGCATGATGGCCCGCCGCAAACCCAAGAAAGGGCAGGCGGCCTCGAACGGCTACCGCGAGGCGAAGAAGTGGCGGGCGCAGACCTACCAGGAGATCGCCCGTCAGCGGCAGGACACAGCCCGCAAATGGGCCAAGCGTGTAGTGACCGACCATGACGCCATCGCCGTCGAGGACTTCCGCCCAAAGTTCCTGGCCCAGACCACCATGGCCCGCAAAGCGGCGGACGCCGCCATCGGCGCCACCAAACAGGCCCTGATCGAGATGGGACGCAAGCACGGGCGCGACGTGCGCCTCGTACACCCCGCGCACACCACCATGGACTGCGCATCGTGCGGAGCGAGAACCAAGCACGCACTGCCGCTGTCCGAACGCACCTACACCTGCACCACATGCGGAGCCACATCCCCCAGGGACAAGAACTCCGCCCGCGTGATGCTCCTCCGGGCTGGTCTGAACCCGGCTGGTGTCGAGGGCACAAGACCTCCTGGAGCGCCGCTCCAGGAGGCAGCCTGAGCCAGGAATCCCTTCCCTCCACGGAGGGGAGCAGCCAAAAGAGAACCGGCCTTCGTCGATGTACGGAAGTTGTACGGGAGGCGGACCGTCAGGCTCCGACCGACTGCAGCACGGCGAGGCCGACGTCCGCGTACGAGTGCTTGCCGCTGACGAAGATGTTGACGCCGTAGTAGTTGAACAGCCAGCAGGCGAAGGCGACGATCGCGATGTACGCGGCCTTGCGGCCCTTCCAGCCGGCCGTGGCGCGGGCGTGCAGGTAGCAGGCGTAGGCGACCCAGGTGATGAACGACCAGGTCTCCTTGGGGTCCCAGCCCCAGTAGCGGCCCCACGCGTCGCCCGCCCAGATGGCGCCCGCGATGATCGTGAACGTGTACAGCGGGAAGACGGCGGCGTTGACGCGGTACGAGAACTTGTCGAGGGAGGCCGAGGCGGGCAGCCGCTCCATGACGGAGGTCGCGAACCGGCCGGGCCTGCCGCCGCTCACGAGCTTGTTCTCGTAGGAGTCCTTGAACAGGTACAGGATCGTGCCGACCGCGCCCACGTAGAAGACCGCGCCGCAGAAGATCGCGGTGGAGACGTGGATGTACAGCCAGTACGAGTGGAGGGCGGGAACCAACTGGTCGCTGGCGGTGTACAAGACAGTGACGGCGAGACCGAGATCGAGGAGGACCGTCGTGATGAGCGGAAGCCCGAGCCAACGGACGTTCTTCTTCAGCGCGAGCAGCGAGAGGTACACACCGACGGCCACGGTGGAGAAGGTGATGTTGAACTCGTACATGTTGCCCCACGGCGCCCGCTGCACCGAGAGGGCCCGCGTGAGCACCCCGCCGAACTCCACGAGGAAGGCCAGCGCGGTGAGGGACACGGCGATACGGCCGTAGAGGTCGCCCTGCTCGTCCCCGCCGTGCGCGCCGGGCCCGTCCGGCACGTCCCGGGCACCGGCGGCGGCCCGCACGACCACCTTCGGCCGCTCCAGCACACCGGTCCCGCCGGCCGTCTTCACCGTCACCGCAGGGGCGTCCGCCTTCTTCGCCGCGCCGGCACCGGCATCGGCGGTGAGCGCGGCAGCCGTACGGCCCACCTTGCTCCGGCTCCCGAAGAGCCATTCGGCGATGTACGCGAAGAAGGCCAGGGTGTACACGGCCATCGCGGAGTAGATCAGCGTGTTGCTGATGTTCGCGAGGTTTTCGTTGGTGGCGGCGAGAGTCACTGCTCAGCCCCTTCGGAGGGTACGGCTGGGGGTTTGGGGGTGGGGGAATCCGGGCCCGGACTGTCTGCGGGCAATCGTGCCGCTGGGGCGATGGGGGTCCCCCCGCTCGAGCGAAGCCGAGAGTGGGGGAGGGTGGGCGCAGCGGCACCCGGCGAGCGCCGGTAAGCGTCACCGCCCCGGGCCTCAGCAGCGGCGGACGGTTCGCTGTCAGACTCGGGCTCAGCAACAGTCGGGGCCACTTCGTGCACAGCGGCGGCCAAGTCACCCAGCTCCTCCGGCACCTTCGCCGACTCACTGCGCCCCAGCCCGGCCATCTCCACGACGGTCACCCCGTCCGGGCCGGCCACCGCCCGCACCCACACCCGCCGCCGCTGGATGAACAGCGACCCGGCAAGACCGAGAATGGCGGTGATCGCTCCACCCAGGGCCCACCCACTACCCGGCTGCTGGGTGACCTGGAACCCGGCCCACTCCTTGACCCCGTCGAAGGTGATCGTGCCCGCGCCGTTCGGCAGCGTCATGGACTCGCCGATCTTCAGGTTCTCCCGCACCTGCGCGCCCTTGGAGTCCTTGAACCCCTTCAGCTTCGACTTGTCGAGCTGGTACACGCTCTGCGGGATGCCCGCGTTGACCCGGAGATCACCGTGGTACGGCTCCAGGTTGAGCACGGGGTTCAGCAGCGCGGGGAACTGCGAGACGACGGCGGTGTTCTTGCCGCCGTACGTCGGCAGGAAGAAGGCCTGGATGCCGAGCTGGTCCCACTTGTTCTCGGCGTCCCGGTAACCGTCCATGACCTTGATCGCACCGGTGGAGGTGACATTGGAGTCCAGCGGCAGCAGCGGCGCGGCGTCCTGGAAGACGACCTTGCCCCGGCCGTCCTTGATGGTGACGACGGGGGCGTACCCGTGGCTGACGAGGTAGACCTTCGAGTCGCCGATCTCCAGGGGCTTGTTGACCTCGATCTTGGTCGCCCGCTCCTTGCCGTCGGAGCCGACGGCGTAGTCGATGGAGGCCTCGTAGATGCGCGGCGTGCCCTTGTTGGGGCCGTTCGTCTCGTACGTGCCCCGGAAGCTCTTGAGGTCGAAGCTGAAGGGGTTGAGGTCCTCGGCGGTGAAGAGGTTGCCGGACTTGAAGTCGTCGTACTGCGTGAGGGTGTTGGCGAAGCCGTCGCCCTCGACGATCAGTTTGTTGCCCTCGGACCGGTAGAGCTGGCCCCAGGCGAAGGCGACGAGCATCACGATCAGGGCGATATGGAAGGCGAGGTTGCCCGCCTCCCGGAGATAGCCCTTCTCGGCGGCGACGGCGTCCCCGACGAGGTGGGCGCGGAACCGGCGCTTCTTCAGCGCCTTCAGCGCGGCCTCGCGCACCTGCTCCGGCGCGGCCTCCGTGCGCCAGGTCGCGTACGCGGGCAGCCGGGTCAGCCGCTTGGGCGCGCCCGGCGGGCGGCCGCGCAGCTGGCCGACGAACTGCCAGGTGCGGGGCACGATGCAGCCGATGAGCGAGACGAAGAGAAGGATGTAGATCGCCGAGAACCACACCGAGCCGTAGACGTGGAACAGCCCGAGCTTCTCGTAGAGCGGCCCCAGCGTGTCGTGCCGCTTCATGAAGTCGGCGACCCGGGCCGCGTCCTGCCCCGACTGCGGGATCAGCGAGCCGGGGATCGCCGCGAGCGACAGCATGAACAGCAGCAGCAGCGCGACCCGCATGGACGTCAGCTGCCGCCAGAACCAGCGGGCCCAGCCGATCACGCCCAGCGAGGGCAGGTTGGGCGCGTCCTCCTGGGGGGCGGTGGAGAGCTGCGAGCCGGCGGCCCCGAGGTCGTTGTCGTCGGGGGCCCCGCTTCCGCGCCGGGCGGTGTTCTCGCGGTTGCCGGAGTCGGTCGTCGTCATTGGCTCAGATCCCAGGGGTGAAGCCGGCGGACCAGACCTGCATCTCCTGAATGATGCGGTCCCAGGCGCCGGTCAGCATGAGCAGTCCGATCGTGATCATCATGCCGCCGCCGATGCGCAGCACCCACGCGTAGTGCCGCTTGACCCAGGCGAAGGCGCCGAGCGCCTTGCGGAAGGCCACCGCGGCGAGCACGAAGGGCAGGCCCAGCCCCAGACAGTACGCCACCATCAGCAGGGCCCCGCGGCCGGCGCTGGCCTGTTCGAGGGCGAGGGCGTTGACCGAGGCGAGGGTCGGGCCGATGCAGGGCACCCAGCCGATGCCGAAGAGCGCGCCGAGTATCGGGGCGCCCACGAGCCCGGTGGCCGGCCTGGTGTGGAAGCGGAACTCCCGCTGGGTGAACCAGGGCATCAGCCCCATGAAGAAGAGGCCCATGGCGATCATGAGGCCGCCGAGCACCTTGGTCAGGATGTCCTGGTGCTCCAGCAGGGTCCGGCCGAAGTACCCGAAGAGCGCGCCGCTGGAGACGAACACGAAGGTGAACCCGAGTACGAACAGCACGGCCCCGGCCGCCATCCGCCCCTTGCGGGCGTCGGCCAGGTCGGTGCCGCCGACTCCGGTGACGTACGACAGATAGCCGGGCACGAGGGGCAGGACGCAGGGCGAGAAGAAGGAGACGAGCCCGCCGAGAACGGCGATCGGCAGGGCGAGCAGCAGGGCCCCGTTGAAGACGGTCTCGTTCATCTCGGCGGCGGTCGTGGTGAGCGCGTGAGTCGTGGTCAGCTCGGTGGTCGCGGTGAGCGCGGACATCCCCGGCACGTCACTTCTCCGCGAGGATCGGCTTGAGCATCTTGCGCAGCTTCTCCTCGCTCAGCGCCTGCTGGGTACGCGCCGCGAGCTTCCCGTCCCGGTCGACGACCAGCGTGGAGGGGATCAGCTGCGGGTTGAGCGAGCCCTTCTCGAAGCGCAGCAGCAGCTTGCCGGTGGGGTCGTACAGGCTCGGGTAGTCGACCTTGTACTCCTCCTCGAAGGCGACCGCGGGCCGTGTGCTGGTGTCCCGCGTGTTGATGCCGACGAACTGCACGCCCTGGTCGGCGAGGTCCGTGGAGACCTTCGCCAGGTTGGGCGCCTCGGCGCGGCACGGCGCGCACCAGGAGCCCCACACGTTCAGGACGATGATCTTGCCCTTGTAGGCGGACGAGACGTCGAGCCGGTCGCCGTCGATGGTCTTCCCGGAGAGCTCGGGCGCGTCGTCCCGATCCCCCTTCTTCACCGTCGCGATCCCGTCGGAGCCGGTGATGAACCCGGTCCCGCCGCCACCGCCCTCGATGCCTCCGCCCGCACAGGCGGACAGCACCAGCGCCAGGGCAACGGCCCCGACGGAGAGCAAAGCGGCACGACTGCGGCTCGTACGGACACTCATGTGAAAAGTTTCGCATGCCCGTTTCGCGGGCTTACGGCGGGGTCAGCCGCCGTCGTACGGCGAGGTCAGGCGGCCGATCCGGCCCTCAGGAACTCCTTCCACCCACCCGTCGGCCGCTGCCCCACCCCGAGGGTCTGGAGCTTGGCCAGGACGTCCGGCGTCTGCGCGTCCATCCAGTCCACGAACTGCCGGAAGGAGACGATCCGTATGTCCCCGTCCCTGGCCTTCTCCTTGGCCCGCGCGATGTGCTTGAGGGCCTCCTCGACGGCGTCCATGTAGACCCCGCCGTTCCACTCCTCGAAGTGGTTGCCGATGAACAGCGGCGCCCGGTTCGTCTCGTACGCGCGCTGGAAGCCGGCGACGTACGCGCCGGTCGCCTGGGTGCGGTAGGCCGGGTAGTTGGCCGGCGGGGCCTGGGTGGAGTTCTGGGACTGGTTGTACATGATGTTGTAGTCCATCGAGAGGACCTCGAAGCTGCGGCCCGGGAACGGCACGGACTGCAACGGAAGATCCCATATGCCCTGCTTCTTGCCGGGCCAGACCTGGAGGCCGCCGGGCGAGGAGGAGTCGTAGCGCCAGCCGAGCTCGCGCGCGGTGGGCAGCAGGTTCTCCTGCCCCAGCAGACACGGCGCCCGGCCGCCGATCAGCTCCTTGTCGTAGTCGAACGGCAGGGGTTCGACGTCGGTCCAGCCGCTGTTGGTCCTCCACTCCTTGACGAACGCCTTCGCCTGGTCGATCTCGCTGCGCCACTGCTTCGGCGTCCAGTTCCCGACCGAGCCGCTGCCACCGCAGAAGTGGCCGTTGAAGTGGGTGCCCATCTCGTGCCCGTCGAGCCACGCCGTGCGCACATGCCCCAGCGTCGACTTGATGTGCTCGTCCGTCAGATAACCGATGTCGGAGGCGCCCGGCGCGTTGTTCGGCGGCAGGTACACGCGCTTTTTCGACTCCGGGAGGAGATAGATCCCGGAGAGGAAGAACGTCATATGGGCGTCGTGATCCCGCCCGGCCTTCAGGAACCGCTCGAAAAGACCGTTGCCGACATCCCCGGCCCCGTCCCAGGAGAACACCACGAACTGCGGCGGCGTCTCGCCGGGCACCAACGGCTGCGGCTTCCCCGGCTGGTTCGGCTGCTTCCCCGTGTACGAGGTCGACCCGTCACCCAGCAGCTTCGCCGTCTTCCCCGGTTTCCCGTTCTTCCCCAGGCTTTTGCCGCCACCGCCGGACCCACCGGCCTCGCTCGGTTTGCCCCCGAGCCCCGTACCGCACCCGGCCAGCCCCAGCCCCGCGGCCGCGCCCGCGCCGAGCCCGAGCATCCCCCTTCGCGATATGTCGCGCATTACTTCCCCACTTCCCCCACGGTCAATTCACGCACCTGTTCACGTGAAGCACACCGTTTTAGAGGGGCCGGGAAACTCGGGGGTTCCGCGTAGCTAGCACATATTTAGGACTCTTTGACTGAATACTCCCAGATGCGTGGCACACGGGACGGGGCCGTACGTCTGTGAGAGAGACGTACGGCCCCGAAGGTTCCTTTTGATCGCCGGCGAGCGCAGATCTTTTCAGGGGCGCGGGGAACTGCGCGAGCAACCACGACCGGCCCGCAGTTCCCCGACGACCTCGATCACCCGGCTCTCCAGCGGAGCGTTCACGCCCCGAACGCCTTGTCCTTGCCCTTGACCGGCTTGGCCCCGGCCAGGAGATGAGGCGGGACCAGATCCCGCGCCGGCTCGCTGTAGCCGACGGAGACGATCTTGTCGCCCTGGTACGTGAACGTGGTCAGGGAGGCGAGGGTGCACTGACGCCGGCGCGGGTCGTGCCAGAGGCGGCGGCGCTCCACGTACGACCGCACGATCCAGATCGGCAGCTGGTGGGAGACGAGCACGGCCTCGTGCCCGCGCGCCGCGTCCTTCGCCGCGTCGAGCGCCCCCATCATCCGGACGACCTGGTCGACGTACGGCTCGCCCCACGACGGCTTGAACGGGTTGACCAGATGCTTCCAGTTCTCGGGGCGCTTCAGCGCGCCGTCACCGACGCCGAAGGTCTTGCCCTGGAAGACGTTGTCCGCCTCGATGAGCCGCGCGTCGGTGGCGAGGTCGAGCCCGTGCGCCTTGGCGATCGGCGTCGCCGTCTCCTGCGCCCGCTCCAGCGGGGAGGCGACGACGTACGTGACGTCCCGAGGCGTCAGCTGTTCGGCGACCCGGTCGGCCATACGGCGTCCGAGGTCGGAGAGGTGGTACCCGGTGAGCCGTCCGTACAGGATCCCGTCCGGGTTGGCGACCTCTCCGTGTCGCATCAGGTGGACGACGGTGATGTCACTCATGCCGCTGTGGCCTCCGCTGCTGCCCGCGCCGCCGCCGGAAGGGCGTCGGCGATCCGCTGAACCGCCCGCTCGTCGTGCGCGGTCGACACGAACCACGACTCGAACGACGACGGCGGCAAGTAGACGCCCTGCGACAACATCGAGTGGAAGAAGGCGTTGAAGCGGTACGACTCCTGCGCCTTGGCCTCCTCGTAGTTCCGCACGGGCGTGTCCGTGAAGAACACGGAGAACATGTTGGAGGCGTTCTGCAGCGTGTGCGCGACGCCTTCCTTGGTGAGCGCGTCCGTGACGAGCCCCTGGATCTGCCGAGACACGGCATCGACGACGGCGTACGCCGCGTCGTCCAGCAGCCGCAGCTGGGCGAGCCCGGCGGCGGTCGCGACCGGGTTCCCGGACAGCGTGCCGGCCTGGTAGACGGGCCCGGCGGGCGCGAGGCGCGCCATGACGTCGGCGCGACCGCCGAAGGCCGCGGCCGGGAAGCCACCACCCATGACCTTGCCGAAGGTCATGAGATCGGGCACGACTCCGTCGATCCCGAACCAACCGGCCCGGCTGGTACGGAACCCGGTCATGACCTCGTCGGAGATGTAGAGGGCGCCGTTCTCCGCGCAGGCGTCCTTGAGGCCCTGGTTGAAGCCCGGCAGCGGCGGTACGACGCCCATGTTGCCCGGGGATGCCTCGGTGATGACGCAGGCGATCTCGCCGGGGTGGGCGGCGAAGGCGGCCCGTACGGCGTCGAGGTCGTTGTAGGGCAGCACGATGGTGTCGCCGGCCTGGGCGCCGGTGACACCCGGGGTGTCGGGCAGCGCGAAGGTGGCGAGGCCGGACCCGGCGGCGGCGAGGAGCGAGTCGACGTGACCGTGGTAACACCCGGCGAACTTCACCACCTTGGCACGGCCGGTGAAGCCGCGGGCGAGCCGGATCGCGGACATGGTGGCCTCGGTCCCGCTGGACACGAGCCGCACCTGCTCCAGCGGCCCGACGCGGGCCACCATCTCCTCGGCGAGTGCGACCTCGCCCTCACCGGGCGTACCGAAGGAGGTGCCGCGCGAGACGGCCTCCTGGACGGCGGCGATGACCTCGGGACGGGAGTGCCCGAGGATCATGGGACCCCACGAACACACAAGATCGACATACTCGCGACCATCGGCGTCGGTGAGATAAGGACCGGTACCGGACACCATGAACCGGGGCGTACCGCCCACGGCACGGAAGGCGCGCACGGGAGAGTTCACGCCGCCGGGCGTGACGGCCGCCGCGCGCTCGAAGAGAGTCTGCGAAACTGGGGCTTCGTACGGATAGCTCACACAGGCCATGGTGTCAGAGGCTCCGAAGATCCTGCCGACTGGTGTTTGCGCGCACGTTTCGGCGGGCGGTCGCGGGGGAGGTCACTGACACGATGATCGGGTTGCGCGGCGGGGGTCACGCGGCCCAGAAATGCGTTCGGGTGGAGATATGCATCGCGGTGGCGGACTGGGCGAGGGGACCGGTGACCTCGGTCCTCGTCGTGCCCGGCGGGGCAGGCACCGGCGCGAGGCGGAGGAGGCCGCGGAGACCCGGCAGGAGCGAAGCGGGTCGACCGACCGGGGCGGGTCCACGGACCGCGGTGCGCCCGCGGAGCGGAGCGCACCGGGCGAGCTGAGCGGGTCGACCGGGCCGGGGCCGCAGAGTTCGTTGCCGGCGCCGCCGCCGGTGCCACCCGTGCCGCCGGTTCCGTCCGTACCACCCACGCCGTCGGGGTCGCCAGTACCACCCGCGCCCTCGGGGTCGCCGGGGTCACAGCCCCCGTACGCCCCGCAGGGTCAGCCGGGCGTGTACGGTCCGCAGAGTGCACACGGCACACACGACTCACACGGCTCACACGGTTCGCAGGGCGATGCCGACCGTACTGACCGCGCCGACCGCACGGACCGCACGGAAGCGGGTACCGGCCGGACCGAGACCGGCGGCGACCGTGTCCAGAGCGGTTCCGACCGGGTCCAGTCCAACGGTTCCGACCGGATCCAGAGCGGTGGCCCTGAGCGGATCGGGCGGCGCAGCCGTATGGACGGTATGGACCGTATGGATCGTGCCGATCATGTGGATCGTGTCAATCGTGTGGACGGAATGGATCAGACGGACCGGATGGACCGGCCCGACCTGGTGGATCGCAGCAGTCGCGCGGAACGCAGGAGCCGCGCGGACCGCAAGGACCGTACGGACCGCATCGAGAGTGCGGACCGCGCGGACCGTGTGGACGGCCTGGACCACGTGGTCAACCGGCTCCGGGCGGGGAGCGGGAATGGTGGTCGGGTGGGGGTGACGTACAAATACTTCGGCGCGCCCGACGGCGCGACCGCGGCCCGTGTCCCGATCTCGATGCGCCCCGAGGAACTCGGCGGCGACGAACTCGGCATGAACGGCATGTTCACCAAGATCAAGCCGGAGACGATGGCCGCGATGGTGCTGACCGGCATCGAAGGCGTCCCCCTCCACAAGGTGCCCCCGCTCGAACTGGTCGTCCTCCACCCCGACTACGCCGTCGTGAAGCTCCCGATGACCGTCGTCGACCCTCTCAGGGGCATCGGCGAGGAAGCGGTCGGCGCGGCCGCCTTCATCTGGTCGACGGTGCCGGACCGCGGCGGCCCCCGTGACGCCTTCAACGTCTACCAACTCCTCCACGAGTGGCAGGACTTCAGCCACCGGCTGCACGAGGCGGGACACCAGCCGTACTGCCTGGTCTGGCCCTGACCTGGGGTTTCATGGTGTGCGGGCGGAGCTTTCGGGCTCCGCCCTCGTCATCTGTCGGGACCGACGGCGGACTTGCGGGTGAACCAGGCCGATTTTCTGTGTGTATGCGCGGCGTTCGTGCCACTCTGTGTCACTGACCCGACGCATCGTGTGCTCTGGGCGACTTCCGCAACCCTTTCGTCCCGCCGAGGAGTTTCCCTGTGGTTCGTATCCCGGAGGAAGACGCGACGATCATCAAGCGGGAGTGCGGGGCGGACACACTGGCCGAACTCACCACCTGGGCGCGGGAAGCGGGGGCCGGGGAGCTGTCCCTGCCGCGCCCGCTGTGGAGCGTGCCGGGCAAGGGGTACACCGGCGCGGTCCTCCTCGCGGCGGAGGTCGCGCCCCCGGCCCGGGTGGTCGTCGTCAAGGTGCTGCCGAAAGGGCCGTCCGGCCGCGAACCCGCCGCCCTCGGCAGGGCGTGGGACGCCGTGCCCGACTTCTCCCGGCGGCATCTGGTCGGGCAGCCGGACGATCCGCGCGACCTCCCCGACGGCCGGACCGTGATGTTCCAGGAGCCCGCCGGTCACAGTCTGCGCGGCAGCCGCCCCGCGAGCGCTCTGGACGACGAGGCGCTGAACCAGGTGTTGGGCAAGGTCGTCGGCGGTCTGCTCACGGAGTGGAACGGCCCGGCCCTGGAGCGGGAGCACGGCACGGTCCCGCGACCGGTGCGCGTCTCGGACTTCCTGCGCGCGGACCTCGACGACGCCTGGACCAGTGGCGGAACGATCCAGACCTGGGGCCGGGACCTGCACCTCCTCGACCCGTCGCCACCGTGGATCTACAGCGACGGACTCCCCCTGCCCAACCCCTACTTGATGGTGTTCGGCGGCCACCCGGGGCTGCCGGACCCCGAGGTGCGGATCCTTCCCGGACGGAACCACGGCGATCTGCACCTGGACAACATCCTGGTGCCCAGCCGGGAGGGCGAACCCCGGCCGGACGAGTACCGCCTCATCGACGTGTGCACCTTCTCGGAGTCGTCCGCGCTCGGCATCGACATCGCCACCCTGCTGCTGGCCTCCCTCGTGCCCTACGTGAAGGAGCCGCTGCCCCCGGAGCAGCGGCACGCGCTGCTGCGGTTCCTCGTCGACCCGTCCGTCACCCACCGCGCGAACATCGTCCCGGGGGCCGTGGAACGGGTGACCGCCGTACGGGACACGGCGCTGCGGATCATGCGGGAGCGGCACTGGGGCGACCAGTGGGAGACGCAGTTCCTGGCCTGCCTCCAGGCACGGGCCCTGCTGTTCACGTCGTACAGCGCCATCCCGGAGGCGGGCCGTGCCTGGTTCGCGCGGCTGGCGGCCCATGCCGGCGGGGAGTTGCTGAAGCGCACCGCCGCGAGCACCGGGCCGGACGCCGCGTTCCGGCAGCCGGAGCGGGACTCCTTCGCCGATCCCGTGTTCGCCGCCCCGAGTACGGCCGCTCCCGCGACGTTCGTCCCGGACCAGGCCCCTCGCCGACAGCTGTGGACGACGCCGACGGGGGTACGGGACCCCGAGGCCGTCGTGGGGTTCGGGCCGGACCACACCGTCGTCGTCGTGGACGGCCGAGGCGGCGTCAAGCGGTGGACCGTCTCGGGCAGCGAGTTGCCCGGCGCGGGAGGGAAGGCGCGCGGTCTCCGGCTCGGCCACCAGGCTCTGGCGTCGTCCCTGACCCACAGCGTCGTCGTGGCACGCCCGGACGAACTGGACATCCTGCGCTTCCCCCAGGAGGGCGGTGTGGAGCGGGTGGCGCCCGTCCGGCTCGCCGCCGACCACTTCCTGATCACCAGCGGCGGGGACGTCCTCGCGACGCACGACAGGAAACAGCTGACGGTGCGCGGCTTCGAGGACGGGGCGCCCATCGCGTCGGTCCCCTGTCCGTCCGGGCTCGCGGCCAGTGCCATCAGCACCGACGGCTCGGTGATCGCCCTGGCCACCTCCAGGAGCGTCCAGATCCACCGGCGCGGCGGCACGGTTCTCAAGAAGGAGACCGAGAACAGCCTGCCGTATCTGAGACTCCCCTGGTTCAAGGCCGTGCTGCCGGATCCCGGATGCTGGCTCGCGGTCTCTCCGTCCGGCAGCCACGTGGGGTGCGTCACCTTCGAGGAGGTGGTCGTGTGGAGCGTGGCCGACGGCAGGGAGGTCTACCGCAGTCCCCTGGGCAACCGGCAGAGCTTCGAAGGGCTGGGCGCGGCGCAGATGCGTCTGGTGTGCACGGACACGGGCACCCTGCTCTGGCTGAAGCGCGGCCGGCTCGTCTGCCCGACCACCGGGCCGGCCGGAACGCAGCTCCAACAGTCCGGCTACTACAACGACTTCGCCCTGTCCCGGGACGGACGGCTGGCCGCCCTGCTCGACAGCGAGGGCGGGCTGAGCGTCTGGGAGACCTGACGAAGACGTAGGCGAAGACGTAGGCGAAGACGTAGGCGAAGACGTAGGCGAAGACGTAGGCCGACACCGTACGCGTGTGCCTCCGGACGGCGGGCGCATCACTGCCAAAGCGGTGGTTTCCCGTTCGGATCCGGCCGGCCTTGAACCATCCCTGGGGGGCGATGTGAGGGGCACACCGGCCGCGTCGATCCTGACACGGCAGAACAGTCCCGAGATGCTGCTGCTCCTGAGGGCGGCGACCACGTCGCACCGGCGCGCCCAGCGTCTGGTCTCGGCCCACCTGGCCGTCTCGGTCCTGCTGGCGGGCACGGCGACGCTCGGTGTCTTCGTTCCGGCCATGCAGACGCCCGTCACGCTCGCCGGCTTCGTCTGGGCCGTCGTCCACGTCGTCGGGGCTCCCGCCTGGACCGCCCCGGAGCTGCGCCGGGCGGCCCTGGTCCAGGAGATGTTCGACGTACGGCTCTTCGGCATCGAGTGGAACCAGGTACTGGCGGGATCCCCGCCGCCGGGCCACGAGGTGAGCCGGGTCGCCCGCCGGTACCGGGGCGCCGAGTCGCGGTTGTACGACTACTACGAGATCGACGAGATGGACGAGCTCGACCATCCCCTCGATGTCCTCGCGTGCCAACTGCAGAACCTGGGCTGGGGAGCCCGGGTACGCCGTCGCTACGCCGCCACGGTGCTGGCCTTCCTGGCCGTGTGGAGCGCCACGGGCGTGGGCGTCGCCGCGGCCCGGAGCATGTCCGTGGCGGAACTGCTCCTGCAGTGGTTCGTCCCGTCACTGGGGCTGCTGCTGACCGGTATGGACATCGTCATCACCCAGCGGGACACGGCGACGGCCAGGGAGCACACGCAGGCGGTGCTCCTGGAGCGGATCCACACCTACGCGTCCCGGGGCGCACCCGCGGCCGACGTACCCCAACTCCTGTTCCTGGCACGGCAGATCCAGGACGTCCTGCTGTCCACGCGGCTGCGGCAGACCCGAGTGCCCAACTGGTTCTTCCGCCCGTTCCAGTCGTCGGACCGCGCTGATTTCGCGGTCGCCCAGCAGGACATGCGGCGTCTGGTGTCAGGGGCTACCACCCCGTCCCTTCCGGACCCCGGATGACACCCGGCTGACACCCGGCTGACAGCAGGAGTGCGACGGCGCACTCCAGGTCGGGAGCGCGCCCCCTCTTGTGCGCGCGCTCCCGCTGCCCGGGACCAAAGCGACGACTGTGCCGTCACGCCATATCCGGCGTGACTAGCGTGATCGTCACATTCCGGTGCTCGCAGAGGAACGCCCATGAATCTCGACAAACAGCGACAGCCCGACGGCAGCGGTCCGGAGCCGCCGTCGGCTCCGCGCCGCTCCTGGGGCATTCCGCGGTGGGTCGAACTGCTCGTCCTGGCCGCGACCGCGGTCGGCGGCTTCTTCGGCGGCCAGGTGGTGGTCGTCGACCGGGGCTCGGGCGACGACAAGCCCGTGTCCGCGCCCACGGTGACCGCCACGGCCACGGTGACCGTGACACCGTCGCCGGACGTCCAGAGCGCGACCGAGACACCGACGGACGACTCGGCGGACGACTCGACGGACGACTCCTCGGGCGGAGACGTCGAGTCGGCCGGGGAGGGACGGCAGACCTATCTCGCGGACCTGGACGAGGTCACCGGCGGCGGTGACGCGGTCTCCGCCCCCGCCACCATGCTCGGGCAGAACTACCCGAAGGCGGTCCGGCTCAACTGCAACGAGACCGGCAAGAGCGTCGTGTACAACGTGAGCGGCTACAAGACCCTGCGGGCCGAAGTGGGGATCGCCGCCGACTCCTACAACGCCATCAAGTCGGTCGGCGACGTCTGGGTGAGCAGCGCGGCGGGCAACCGCATCGGACAGCCCGTGGAGACGCGGTCGAGCGCGGTCCGCACCCTCTCGGTCGACATCTCCGGCCAGGACCAGGTGCAGATCACCTGCGTCATGACGAAGAGCGGCTCCGAGGGGAAGTCCTACTTCACCATGGCCCTGGGTGACGCGGTACTTCTGTCCTGAGTCCGCCTCCCCCACATCCGTCCTGCTCGCACCCGGCCTCCCCGCATCCGCCAATCCCCGCGTCCGGCCGCCGCTCAGCCGCGCAGCGGCTGTGTGAGGCGGGCCAGCAGCCCGGCGACCAGGGCCGTCTGGGCGGGGACGGTGTCCGGGTGGATGTACTCGCCCTGGGCGTGCGCGCCGTCGCCCACCGCGCCCATGCCGCAGAGGACGGGGAGGCCGAGGGCGGCGATGAAGTTGGCGTCGCTGGCGCCGCCGACGGCGGCGTCGGGGAGGTGGGCGCGGCCCTGGTCGCGGGCGACCTCGCGGGCGAGGTCGAGAAGAGGGGCGGAGGCGGCGTTGAGGGTCATCGGGGGACGGTTCCAGTCGTGGTCGACCTCGATGCGTACGCGGGGGTCGGTGACCTCGATGGCGGCGAACTCAGCGTCCACGCGGGCCTGTTCAGCCTCGCTGGCGACCCTGATGTCGATGCCCGCGGTGGCCGATCCCGCGACCACGTTGACGGCCGAACCGCCGCTGACGAGGCCGGTGTTGATCGTCGTACCCCGCTCGGGGGCGGCGACGGCCGCGGCGGCGATCACGAACTCGGACAGCGCCAGGATCGCGCTCGCCCCGTCCTGCGGCGCGAGCCCGGCGTGTGACTCGACGCCGGTGGCCGTGACCTTGAAGATCCCAGTGCCCTTGCGGGCGGTCTTCACCGCGCCGTGCGCGGTCGGCTCCAGCACCAACGTCGCGTCGACCTTCTTGGCGGTCTCCTCGATCACCGGGCGGGAGGCTGGGGAGCCGATCCTCCGGCTGCGGGTCGCCCCCGGCGAGACCCCCGACGTCATGCGCCGCATCGACCGGCTTCCGCAGACCCGCCTCGCCGCCCACGTCGCCAGCGACATGTCCGTCCTCGCCACCGGCCTGGTCACCGACCGCTCCGCCCTGGCCTCCTTCATCGACCACGAACTGGCCGGGATCCCCGGTTCCTCACGGCCAGCGTCGACGTGATGCTCGCGGAGCCCCGCCGCTACTGGCTCGACCGCGACCTCGGCTCGGGCCTCGGGGAGTTCCACGCGCCGGCGCTGCTGTGAACGGCGACCGCCGGGGCGATCGCCCGACAGGTGAGCAACCGGTGTTCCTGGGGTGACGTCTTGAGAGCTGAACAGAGATCACGACCAGGTACGGAGAAGACCTTGGAAACCACGGGATCACGCCCTCACCCCCGCCGTCGCACGGTGCTCGGCCTGGGCGGCTTGGGCGCTGTCGGTGCTCTCGGCACTCTCGGCACTTTTGGTTCCGGGACGGCGCACGCGGCCGACGGGCCGGGCACGGCGCACGCCTCGTCTCACGCCGACGCGGGACTCTCCCGGCAACTGGGTGAGCTGGAGCGGGAGTACTCCGCGCGGCTGGGGATCTTCGCCCACGACACGGCCACGGGACGCACGGTGGCGTACCGCGCGGACGAGCGGTTCCCCATCTGCTCGGTGTTCAAGACGCTGGCCGCGGGAGCGGTCTTACGGGACCTCGACCGCGACGGTGAGTACCTCGCCAAGCGGATCCACTACACGAAGGAGTACGTCACGGCGGCGGGCTACTGCCCGATCACCGTCAAGGCCGAGAACGTCGCGGGCGGCATGACCGTCGGGGAACTGTGCGCCGCGACCGTCTCGCACAGCGACAACGGGGCGGCGAACCTGCTGCTGCGCGAGTTGGGCGGACCGACCGCGGTCACGCGCTTCTGCCGCTCGCTCGGCGACCGGACGACCCGGCTCGACCGCTGGGAGCCCGAGTTGAACTCGGCGGAACCGTGGCGGAAGACCGACACCACCAGCCCCCGGGCGATCGGGAGGACCTACGCGCGACTCGTCCTCGGCCGGGCCCTGCCGGACGCGGACCGGGAACTGCTGACGGATTGGCTGATCGCCAACACGACCAACACGTACCGCTTCCGCGCCGGTCTCCCCGCCGACTGGACGCTCGCGGACAAGACCGGCGGCGGGACACCGTACGGGGTCGCCAACGACGTGGGCGTCGTCTGGCCACCCGTCCGCCCGCCTCTCGTCCTGTCCGTCCTGTCGACCAAGCACGACCCCGCAGGGCCCACGGACAACCCGCTGGTGGCCAGAGCCGCAGGGCTGGTGGCGGGGGCACTCACGTCATAAGGGCGACAGCGTGCTCGTCCGACTCGGCGCCCGGTCGGGTCACCGCTCGGGTGTACGTCCTGGGCCTCGCTCCTGCCTCCTCGCTCTCCTACGCTCGTGAACTCACGGACGCCCGCGGCGGCCAGTTCACGGCCGTAGCCACTGCGCATGGTGCCGCCGAAGGGGAGGCGCGGGTCGGCGGCGACGACCGCGTCGACGAAGGCGGCCCCGCTGGTGACCCGGCGGGCGAGGGCAACCCCCGGCCGGGATCGGCCGTCCGGACGCTCAGGCCCAGGCCGTACACCGTGGCGTTCGCGGGCACTCGGAGGTTTGCCGGCGGACACGGAGCCGAGAGGGCGCCCGGCGGCGCATATCTTGGCGTTCATGCAGTCCTACACAATCGGTCAGGCCGCACGGCTGCTCGGGGTCAGCCCCGACACCGCGCGGCGATGGGCGGACGCGGGCCGGGTGCCGACGCGGCGCGACGAGAGCGGGCGCCGGCTCATCGACGGAAAGGACCTCGCGGCCTTCTCGGTGGAGCTGGCCTCGGACACCGCCGACGAGGCCGACGTCCCGTACACCTCGGCACGCAACGCCTTCCCCGGCATCGTCACCGCCGTGAAGCTCGGTGACGTGGCGGCCCAGGTCGAGATCCAGGCGGGCCCGCACCGCCTGGTCTCCCTGCTCACCCGGGAAGCCGTGGAGGAACTGGGCCTGGAGGTCGGCATGGAGGCCACAGCCCGGGTGAAGTCCACGAACGTGCACATCGACCGGACCTGAACAGCCTTCTCACGGAAACGCACATGCGCGCCCCCACCCCCCGGTGACATGGCTCATGCGATGCGACAGAAGACTTACCCCTCGCATATGCGTCAGGATGGTCGGCGTAGCGTCCGGCCTGCCTGGCAGGTCGGCTCCGAGGGAGCAGGTAGGGAGATCGTGATGATCCGTTCCGCGCGTCTGGTCGCCGGCGTGGGTGCCGCCGCGCTGCTGGTGACCCTGAGCGCCTGCTCCTCCTCCGACGAGGCGTCGCCCTCCGCCTCCGGCTCCTCCACGAAGCTCTCCGGCACGGTGACCGTCTTCGCCGCCGCCTCGCTGAAGGAGAGCTTCACGACGCTGGGGAAGCAGTTCGAGGAAAATCACCCCGGTACGAAGGTGACCTTCAACTTCGGCGGCAGCGACTCCCTCGCCGCGAGCATCACCGGCGGCGCCCCGGCGGATGTCTTCGCCTCCGCCAGCCCCAGGACGATGGCGATCGTGACGGACGCGGGCGACGCCTCCGGCACACCCGCCACCTTCGTCCGCAACCAGCTGGAGATCGCGACCCTGCCGGGCAACCCCGACAAGATCGCCTCCCTGAAGGACCTCACCAAGTCCGGGTTCAAGGTCGTGCTGTGCGACAAGGAGGTGCCGTGCGGCGCCGCCGCGCAGAAGGCCCTGGAGGCGAGCGGGCTGAAGCTCACGCCGGTGTCGTACGAGCAGGACGTCAAGAGCGCGCTGACGAAGGTGGAGCTGAACGAGGCCGACGCGGCGGTCGTCTACAAGACCGATGTGAAGGCCGCGGGTGACAAGGTGGAGGGCGTGGACTTCCCCGAGTCGGCCGACGCCGTCAACGACTACCCGATCGCCCTCCTCGAGGACGCGCCCAACGCCGACGCAGCCAAGGCCTTCATCGAGCTGGTGCGGTCCGCCGGGGGCCAGCAGGTCCTGACCGGGGCCGGGTTCCTGAAGCCGTGACGAAGCCCTCCGGCAGCCCGCCCTCCGGCAGCCGTGGCTCCGCCACGTCGGGCGACACCGCGACGGGCGACACCGTGGCGGACGACACCGCGAGGGGCGGGGTCCGACGGGCACAGCGGGTACGGCGGCTACGCGGCTCCGTCCCCGTCCCCCTGCTCCTGCCCGCCCTGCTCGGGCTCGTCTTCCTGGTGCTGCCGCTGGTCGCGCTGCTCGTACGCACCCCGTGGTCGAGCCTGCCGGAGCAGCTGACCAGCGTGGCGGTGTGGGAGGCGCTGCGGCTGTCGTTGGTGTGCGCGACGCTGGCCACGGCCGTGAGCCTGGTGCTCGGCGTGCCGTTGGCGTGGCTGCTGGCCCGGGTCGACTTCCCGGGCCGTGGTCTCGTACGGGCCCTCGTCACCCTCCCCCTCGTGCTGCCCCCGGTGGTCGGCGGTGTGGCCCTGCTGATGGCGCTCGGCCGCAACGGGGTCGTCGGACGCCTGCTGGACGAATGGTTCGGGCTCACCCTGCCCTTCACCACCGCCGGGGTCGTGATCGCGGAGGCGTTCGTGGCGATGCCGTTCCTCGTCATCAGCGTCGAGGGCACGCTCCGGGCCGCCGACCCGCGCTACGAGGAGGCCGCGACCACGCTGGGGGCTTCCCGGTTCACCGCGTTCCGCCGGGTGACGCTGCCGCTGATCGCGCCCGGTGTCGCCGCCGGCGCGGTCCTCGCCTGGGCACGGGCGCTGGGCGAGTTCGGCGCGACGATCACCTTCGCCGGCAACTTCCCCGGCCGCACCCAGACCATGCCCCTGGCCGTCTACCTCGCCCTTCAGAGCGACCCGGCCGCCGCGATCTCCCTCAGCCTGGTCCTGCTCGCGGTGTCGGTGGCGGTGCTGGCGGGGTTGCGGGACCGTTGGATGACGGCGTCGTGAGAGTGGAACGCCCAGCGAATGAGGCGCCCGGTGGGCCAGGCCGCAGGCACCATGCGGGGAAGCCCCGCGCCGGGGAACACGGTACGGGGAAGCCCGGAGCCGGGGAACACGGTGCCGGGAAGCCCCGCGCCGGGAAACACGGTGCCGGGAAGCCCCGCGCCGGGGAACGCGGTACCGGGAAGCCCCGCGCCGGGGAACGCGGTACCGGGAAGCCCCGCGCCGGGGAACGCGGTACCGGGAAGCCCGGAGCCGGGAAACACGGTGCCGGGAAGCCCCGCGCCGGGGAACGCGGTACCGGGAAGCCCCGCGCCGGGAAACACGGTGCCGAGCAGGCGAAGCGGCGGTGGGTGATGACATGCCGAGCAAGCAGGGTGGCGAGTGAGCGACGTGCCGATGAGTGACGTGCCGATGGCCGCCGAGTCGGCCCCCGCCGAAGGCGCCGACGGCACCGAGAACGCCGACGGTCTGGACGCCCACCTCGTCGTCCGGCGTGGTGACTTCCGCCTGGACGTCTCCCTGACGGCCGCCCCCGGTGACGTGGTGGCCCTGCTCGGCCCCAACGGCGCCGGAAAGACCACCGCGCTGCGCGCCCTGGCCGGTCTGACCCCCCTCACCGGTGGCCATCTACGGCTGGACGGAGCCGCGTTGGAGCGTACGGCGCCCGAGTCCCGCCCGGTCGGCGTCGTCTTCCAGGACTACCTCCTCTTCCCGCACCTCACCGCCCTCGACAACATCGCCTTCGGCCCCCGCTGCCAGGGCCTGGGCAAGGCGGCGGCCCGGGCACAGGCCGCCGAGTGGCTGGAACGGATGGGCCTCGCCGAGTACGCCGGCACCAAACCGCGTCGCCTCTCCGGCGGCCAGGCCCAGCGCGTCGCCCTCGCCCGCGCCCTGGCCACCCGCCCCCGCCTGTTGCTCCTCGACGAACCCCTCGCCGCCCTGGACGCCCGCACCCGCCTCGATGTACGGGCCCAACTCCGGCGCCATCTCGCCGAGTTCGAGGCCGTCGCCGTACTCGTCACCCACGACCCCCTCGACGCCATGGTCCTGGCCGACCGGCTCGTCGTCGTCGAACACGGCCGAGTGGTCCAGGAGGGCACCCCGGGCGACATCGCCCGCCATCCCCGCACGGACTACATCGCCCACCTGGTCGGCCTGAACCTGTACCGGGGTCGGGCCGAGGGCCACGTCGTACGACTCGACGCGGAGGGCACGGGCGCGGACGCGCGCGGCACGGGCCCGAACCCGGCGGTGGTCACGACCACCGAGGACCTCACCGGCCCCGTCTTCGTCGCCTTCCCCCCGAGCGCCGTGACCCTCCACCGGGACCGGCCCACCGGCTCCAGCGCCCGCAATCTCTGGCGGTGCGAGGTGGCCGGCCTGGAGGTCCACGGCGACCAGATCCGTGCCGACCTCACGGGCGAACTCCCCCTCACCGCCGACCTCACGACCGTGGCCGCCGCCGAACTCGGACTCCACACGGGAACCGCGGTATGGGCGACGGTGAAGGCGACGCAGACCCACGCGTATCCGGCGTAGGAGCCCTCAAGTCGGCATCCACCCGATCACCACTCCACGGCCAGGGCCTCCACCAACCGGGAGACGGCGGCCGGATCCGGCAGAAGCCCCAGAGTGGCAACCACCTGCTCGCTCGCGAACTCCCTCTGCGGGTCGGTCACGTTCGGATCGATCGCACACTCGGCCTGCACCCGCACATAGTTCAGATCCGTCGCGAAGAGCATGGAGAACGACTCGACCCCCTTGATGACCGCGCGCCCCCCGGCATCCAGATAGCCGCGCACCAACCGCCGGGCAGAATCCGCACAGAAGTCATTGCCACCGGCCCACACATAAACGGCACGAGCGAGTTCACGCTCCGCCGATACGGGCCCGGCGTTGTCCCAGTCGAGGAGAGCCGGACCGGACCGCCCCACCAGCACGTTCTGCGGCCGCATGTCGAGATGGGAGGTCACCACGTCACCGCCCCCGGACGGGGTGACATGCCCCGCCAACTCCACCGCCGAAGTAACAGCGAACCGCCCCAGCGCATCCGCCCACGGCACCCCGGCCCGCCGCACCCCCTCGCACAACTCCGCCCAGTCACCCACCCCGGGACACCGCTCGTACCAGTCGCCCGGCGTCTCCTCCGCCCCCTCCCCGGCCCGGTGCAGCAGAGCGAGCGTCCGCCCGCACCACCCCAGAATCTCCGGATCGGTCGGATCCGCCTCGCTCCCGTCGACCCAGTCGTACAACTTCACGTACGACCCGCCCAACGACGAGGGCAACCGCGAAACGTACGCCCCGTCACGGTCCGCAAAGAACCGTGGCGCCGAAATCCCCACTGCCTCCGCGGCGTTCCGCAACGCCGCCTCCCACCCCACCTGCCGCTCATCACACCCGAACAGCAGCTCCTTCACCGCCCACGCCCTCCCGGCGCCGTCCCCGGCCGAGAGCCTCCAGATCTGCCCGAGCGCACCCCGGGCGACGGGCACCATGTCCCACGCCCCACTGCCCAGGCCATACGCCTGCGCGACGAAGTCGGCCCTGCTCCGCATGTAGTCACCTTCCGGTCGGCCCACGGTCCTTCGAAGGCAATCGTCCCCGGCATGTAATACGCGAGAGCGGGGGGACACAAACGGGTTGTACAGGGACGGCGACGGCGACGGCGCTCATGATGGGCGTGCCCATGGTGATGCCGACCCCGCCGGCGAAGGTGCACACCAGCAGCAGCCACATCCACGACCGCTCGCCGCCGAGCCCGAGCGGGGCGGCGGTGAAGACCCAGCCGGAGGACGACGTGACGCTCAGGCTCATCGGGACGACCGACGACGACGGCCGCTCCCGCTCCTCCCTGTACGAGATCGAGGGGACGGACGAGATCCTCGTACGGGGTGAGCGGGAGGTCGACCCGACGCACCTCGGTCGGCTGTGTGACGTCAGGGAGTCCGCGGGCTTCGTACGGGTTCCGCGTGACCTGCTGGCCCGGTACTCGCCCAGGAGCGCGGCGCCCGGGCTCCGACCGTTCGCCTCGATCACGCACCTCTTCGAGGAGTTCAGGCACACGGCGTGGCGGCTGGAGACGCGTAGGGGATACGCGGCCGACCGGAACAGTGCGAAGTGGCCCCGGTTTCTGGCGGGTGAGGACATCGCGCGGGGGCGGCCGAACGCGTGGCGGGAGAACGTGCGTGCGCAGACCGGTCAGGGGAAGCGGGTCGAGCGCGTACGGATCGTCGACGAACCGCCCACGCCGGGGCAGGAGTTCCTGCGCGCGGTCGCGCCCGCGCACATCACCGACGGCGAGGACATCCGGACCCTCACCCGTGCCGCCGCCGAGCAACTGGGCCTCCCGGCCCACGACTTCTGGCTCTTCGACTCGAAGATCCTGGCCCGGCTCGCCTTCGACGACGAGGACATCGCACTCGGGGTGTACGTCACCGAGGACCCGGCCGAGGTCCTCGCCGCCTGCCAGGCCCGCGACACGGCCTGGCACCACGCCGTACGCACCACGGAGTGACCCTCCCAGCCTTCATGCCCTCACGCCCCACGCCCCACGCCCTCTGCCGAGGCCCCACACCGTCACCTCGACATCGATCCGCTCGGCGCCGCCAGGTCGAACCAGACCGCCTTGCCGTCGGGGTGGACGAGGCCACCGCCGTTCGGGAGGGCGGCGGCGGTTCCCCAGTGCCCCTCGGTGAGGGCGTCCACGAGGTAGAGGCCGCGTCCGCCCTCCTCCCACCCGTCCGGGGTCAACTCCCTTATGACCGGCGGGTTCTCGTCACCGTCGTAGACGATCACCCTGACCCGCCAGGCCTCCACCGCCAGCCAGAGAACCGACCCTCCACCCTTGGCGTGCACACAGGCGTTCGTGACCAGCTCGGATGTGCACAGGGCGGCCGCGTCGACGAGGGCATCGAGGTCGAGCGCGCGCAGGACGCTGGTGACGAAGTCGCGGGCGATGTGCGGGGAGGAGTCGAGGGGCGGACAGAAGAGGGTGTACGTCGTCGCCGTGGGCGAGAGCCAGGGGACGCGGCTCGGGATCGGGGCCGATGCCGGGATCGCGGTCGGGGTTGGGGTTGGGGTTGGGGTTGGGGAGGGAAGGTCACGGGCAGTTTCGGTCATGGGTGATCAACTCCATTGCGACGAGAAGGGATTGCTCGGGTCCCTACCGCGTCGGTGGCTCCTCCTCGGGTGTCGACGGCCCGGGGCGCGCTTTCAACTGGCGGTACGCAGGGGTGGATTACGGATGACTGCGGACGGACTGCGGACGGACTGCGGACGGACTCCGGATGAGCGGCGAGACTGAGAACGAGGCGAGATACAGGCGAGATGCAGGCGAGATGCGTATAAGTAATCAGTTGAGCACTCTCCGTGAGCGCAGGAATGACCGTAGTCGGCGTGTTCGCGCCGCCGCAATGGGGTCGGTGGAAGTACTACGAAAGCGCGTCGCCGGACGCCCGGCAGCCTCGGCCCGACCCTCACCCTGAGTGGCCCGCGGCCCGCCGGCACGCCGTGTGATGATGGGCCGAGGGTGCCCGCAGGGGACGGGCGGCGCTCCCCCGGGGAGCGGGAACAGAACGGGTACGGGGACGGAACTGTCATGACCAGTCGGTTGCTCATGTCGTACGACGCACAGGCCAAACGGGCCGGCGTGCCGGCCCGGGAGGCGGAGGACGTGGTCGGGTCCACGCGGGCCACGGCGATCCTGGACCACGATGACCCGCTGGTCGGGGCGGTCGCGCGCCGGGTGCTGAGTGAGGCGACGCCGCGTGACGCGCTGCGGACCGCGCACCGGCTCATCGCGCGAGACGTACGGCCGGTGTACTCGGTCGAGGACCGCCGGCGCGTGTCGCGGACGCTGCGGCTCGGGCGCGGCTCGTGCAGTCAGCGGATGGCGGCACTGGAGGCGGTCGCCCGGGCCGTCCGCGTACGGACGCGGGTGCGCGGGCTGCTCGTGGACGGGACCTTCTGGTATCCACGGTTTCCGCGGCTGAAGCCGTTCGTGCCGGAGCAGGTCCTGCTGGCCTGGCCCGAGTTCAGGATCAGCGGCGCGTGGGTCCCGATCGGCGAACTCTTCGACGCCCCCGAACCCGGCGGCTTCGCCAACAAGGGCGGCGAGACCCTCTTCGACGCGGTCGCCCGTACCGGCGTCCGGTGGGACACCTGCGGCACCGCGCCCGGCACCGCGTGCGACCTCTCCGCCCAGGTCGTCGCCGACCTCGGCCACTTCGACGACCGCGACGACCTCTTCGCACGCCACGGCCAGACCCTCTGCTGGACCGCCCGCACCCTCACCGAACCGGTACTCGGCCGCTGGAGCGCGGGGGCGTCCCGCACCGCCGCATGACAGATAACCCCTGGTGGGAGGCCGAGGACAAGTACCTTGACCTCCTCCAGGGCGAGCGGCGCCGCTACGCGTGGGTCATGCGGCGCTACGGGGGCCTGACGCTCACGGAGTCCTGGGCAGCGGCACTGGACTCCTACCCGTACGAGCCCGCCGACCAGCCGTGCCGCGGGCTCGCCTTCCACGACGAGGCATGGCACTGGGCGATGCTGACGCTCCACGGCACCTGCTACACGAGGGAACACCCCGAACTGGCCGACCCACCGGCCGAGTACACGGCCCTCGATTGACCCACTGAGTCGTTCGAATTCACACGTGCCGCGCTCACTCCTGCCCCGGCACTCACCCGTGACCGGCTCAGTCACCCCGCAACCCCGCGCACCGTGAACCCGGTGACCAACCCCCCGCCCGCCCGCCGGAACGCGAACGGTGCCCCGCCGTGTGCGGCCGCCACCGCGCGGACGATCGACAGCCCCAGCCCGGACCCGGGCAGGCTGCGCGCGTCAGGGGCCCGGTAGAAGCGGTCGAAGATCCGCTCCAGGTCGCAGTCGGGGACTCCGGGCCCCCGGTCCAACACCTCGACCCGGACGACGTCCGGGCCCTCCGCCGGTTCGCCGAGGTCTCCGCCCAGCACCCCCAGTTCGCCCAGCTCTCCCAGCTCTCCCAGCTCTCCCAGGGTTCCCGCAGGCCCCCGCGCGACCACGACCACGATCGCTCCCGATCCGCCGCGGTCGAACTTCGCCGCGTTCTCCACCAGGTTGGAGATGGCCCGCTGGAGGGCTCCGGCCCTCCCCTCGACGGTCGTGTCGCCGGCCACCCGTACGGCGACCTCGCGCCCGGTGCGCCGGCGGGCGGTCCCCGCGACGTCCTCCGCGAGGTCGGCCAGTTCCACCCGCTGCACGGGCTCGGTGCTCGACTGCCCGGCCGCGAGGTCGACCAACTCGTTGACCAGGTCGGTCAGTTCGAGGGCCTCCTGGGAGAGGTCGTCGACGAGTTCCTCGCGCATGCGCGGCGGCAGCTCGTCGATGCGCCGGAGGAGCGAGATGTTCGTGCGGAGGGAGGTGAGGGGGGTGCGGAGTTCGTGTCCGGCGTCCTGGACCAGCCGCCGCTGGTCCTCCTCGGACTGGGCGAGGCGGACCAGCATGCGGTCGAAGGAGCGGCCGAGCCGCCCCACCTCGTCCCGGCCCGCGACCGGCACCTGGATGCCCAGATGCCCGGTCCGGGCCACGTCCTCCGCCGCCCCCGCCAACTGCACGAGCCGCCGGGTCTGCCGCCGCGCCAGCCACCACCCGAACAACCCGGCCGAGATGACGATGCCGGAGACGAACAACAGGGTCCGCTGCTGCAGCTCACGCAGCAGGTCCTCCGTGTCGCTGAACTCCTGCGCGACCTGCACGGCACCCCGACCGCCGCCGAGCGCGACGGTCACCACCCGGTAGCGGTCGTCGCCGACCTCGACCTCGCCGTGCTCGACCATCACACCGGCCAGGGCCGCGCCGGCCGTACGACGGTCCGCCTCCCGTACGGGCAGGCCGGGAGCACCCTTGTCGAGGATCTCCCCGTTCGGGCCGAGCACCTGGACGTCCGTACGGCCGGAGCGGATCAGGTCGTCGCGCGGGCCACCGCTGCCGCTGGGCGCGAAGTCCTCCGGCGCCAGCGGGTCCTGCTCGACCAGCTCCCGCAGATCACGAACGACCTCGGCGAACACGGTCTGCTCGTCGACCCGCACCAGCCGCGCGGCCGCGCTGTAGCTGAGGATCCCGACGAGGACGGTGACGACACACGCCACCGCCGCGAACGACACGGTGAAGGTCGCCCGCAGCGAGGGGACCGGCTTCAGCCGGGAGAGCAGCCGGGACAACACCCGGACGAGACGGGGCGGCGGCACCGCGCGCCGCCCTCAGTCTTCCCGCAGCGCGTACCCCACACCCCGCACGGTGTGGATCAGCGCCGGCGCCCCGGGCTCGTCGAGCTTGCGGCGCAGATAACCGACGTAGACGGCGAGGTTCTTGGAGCCGGGGCCGAAGTCGTAGCCCCAGATGCGGTCGTAGATCGTCGCGTGGTCGAGGACGATGCCCGCGTTGCGGACGAGCAGTTCGAGCAGGTCGAACTCGGTCCGCGTCAGCTCCAGTTCACGCACCCCGCGCCACGCCCGCCGCGCCTGTACGTCCATCCGCAGCCCGGCGGCCGTGAGCAGTCCACCGGCGTCCTGGCCCGCGGCCCCTCCGGCGGCGGGGGACGCCCCGGCCGCCGACGGGAGCGGCTTCGCGAATCCGTCCGAGTTGCCCGTCCGCCGCAGCAGCGCCCGCAAGCGCGCGAACACCTCCTCCACGTCGAACGGTTTGACGACGTAGTCGTCCGCTCCGGCGTCGAGGCCGGCGATCCGGTCGGCGGTCTCCACGAGCGCGGTGAGCATCAGGATCGGCGTCCGGTCGCCCTCCGCGCGCAACACCCGGCAGACCTGGAGGCCGTCTATGCCGGGCATCATCACGTCGAGCACGAGCACGTCGGGCTGGGTGCGGTGCGCCTGGGCGAGCGCCTCGACGCCGTCGGCTACCGCCGTGACCTCGTACCCCTCCAGGGTCAGCGCGCGTTCCAGGGCATGGCGGATGGCGCGGTCGTCCTCGGCGAGCAGCACGTTCTGGGGCACCCCACCAGTCTGCCAAGGTCGCGGGCGCCCACCACCACCTCAGGAGCACCGGGCCGCCCTTCTTACCGGCCTCTCACCCCGGCCGCGCGTCGGGCTTACCACTCCGGAGCAGCGTGTCCGTGTGACACCTGTCCGCACGGGAACCCGGGCAGAGCGAGCAGATGGAGTACAAAGGGTCCGAACCAGTCAAACCGTCACCACCACCCGCATCACCGGACACTGCGCCATCCGCACCACTTGCGTCACCCGCACCACTTGCGTCACCCGCACCACTGCGTCATCCGTACAACTGCGCCATCCGTACAACTGCGTCATCCGCACGACTGCATCACCCGTACAACTGCATCACCGCGTCACCGCACCGCTCACGCCGTCGGGAAGGTAGGGCCTTGAGCCGCCGCATGAAGATCGTGTTCCTGCTGCACAACGCGTACGCCATCGGCGGCACCGTCCGTACGACGCTGAACCTGGCGTCGGCGCTGGCGGACCACCACGACGTGGAGATCGCCTCGATGTCCCGTCACCTGGACGAACCGCGCTTCACGGTCGACCCGAGAGTCACGCTCGTCCCCCTGGTGGACATCCGCCCGTACAGCCCCGACCTGTGCGATCCGGCCCAGGTGCAGCCCGCGACGGACTTCCCGGCGGAGGACAAGCGGCACCGCCAGTACAGCCGCCTCACCGACCTCCGGGTCCGCGCCTATCTGGCCCGCTGCGGCGCGGACGTCGTCATCGGCACCCGCCCCGGCATCAACGTCTACGTCTCCCGCTTCGCACCCCGCCGCGCCCTGCGCATCGGCCAGGAGCACCTGCGCCACGACGCCCACACCAAGCAGCTCCGCAAGGTCCTCGCCCGCCACTACCGCACCCTGGACGCGGTCGTCACGACCACGGCGGCGGACGCGGCGGTGTACCGCGCACGGATGAAACTGCCGGGCGTTCGGGTGATGTCGGTGCCCAACATCGTCCCGGCGGCCGGGGTCACCCCGTCGGACGGCACGGCTCCCGTCATCGCGGCCGCCGGCCGCCTCGCCCGCGGCAAACGCTTCGACCTCCTCCTTGAGGCGTTCGCGAAGGTCGCCGCGAAGGAACCGGACTGGCAGTTGCGCATCTACGGCGGCGGCAAGCAGAAGGACCGTCTGGAGACCCTCATCGAGGACCTCCGTCTCACCGACCGGGCCCATCTGATGGGCCCGCACACTCCCATCGAGGAGGAGTTCGCGCGCGCCTCGATCGTCGTCAGCGCCTCCGAGGCCGAGTCCTTCGGCATGACCCTCGTCGAGGCCATGCGCTGTGGCGTCCCGGTAGTCAGCACCGACTGCCCGCTCGGCCCCGCCGAGATCATCACCGACGGCACCGACGGCCGCCTCGTCCCCGTCGACGACCCCCACGCCCTCGCCGACGCCATCCTCGAACTCACCGCCGACCCGGCCCTACGCCGCGCCATGGGCCGAGCCGCCCTGGCAAGCGCCCACCGCTACGACCCGGCCCCGATCGTCACCAGGTACGAGCACTTGTTCGCCGACCTGCGCACGACAAGGCTCCAGCGCACGTGGGAACGAGAGTCGACGAGGGCGAGGACCTGGCTGCGCAAGAGGGTGCGCACTCGGGCTGGGGCAGCATCGATTTCCAGGGGTGCGGGAAACTGCGCGGGCAACCACAAACAGCCCGCGGCCTGACGCCCCTCCGCACCCCCGACGGCCGTTCTCAGCCTCTCAACGCCGCCAACTGTTCCTCGAAGGGAACTACAACGAACCCCTCGGGCTCGACCGGCGCGGCCACCCTCCGAGAGAGCCCGCCCATCAACCCGGCCAACTCCGACGCCGCCCGCTCGATCCGCCCGGCCAGCCCCTCCGCACCCCAGTCCTCGGACGCGGCGTAAACACCCGTAGGCACCACCACAGCCCGCAGATACGCGAACAACGGCCGCATCGCATGCTCCAGCACCAGCGAATGCCGAGCCGACCCCCCGGTAGCGGCGATCAACACCGGCTTCCCCACCAGCGCATCGCGTTCGAGCACGTCGAAGAAGGACTTGAAAAGCCCGCTGTACGACGCCGAGAACACCGGCGTCACCACAACCAGCCCATCAGCCCCGGCCACCGCCTCCATCGCCGCGGCCAGCTTTCGCCCCGGAAACCCGCTGGCGAAGGCGTGCGCGATCTCCACGGCGAGGTCCCGCAGTTCGACGACCTGAACCTCCACCGAGGCGTCGACACCCACCACCGCCGCGGCCAGCCGGTCCCCCAACAGCCGCGTGGACGAGGGCACACTCAGCCCGGCCGAGACCACGACAAGCTTCATGCCACGCTCTCCTTCTCCGCCGCGGCCCGCAGGGACCCGTGCGTCGGCGCGTCCGGCACATCCGTCGGCCGCCCCTTGGCGAACTCCTCCCGCAGCACCGGCACGACCTCCTCGCCGAGCATGTCGATCTGCTCCAGGACGGTCTTCAGGGGCAGCCCCGCGTGGTCGACGAGGAACAGCTGCCGCTGGTAGTCACCGGCGTACTCCCGGAACGCCAGGGTCTTCTCGATCACCTGCTGCGGCGAACCGACGGTCAGCGGCGTCTGGTCGGCGAAGTCCTCCAGGGACGGCCCGTTGCCGTACACCGGCGCGACATCGAAGTACGGCCGGAACTCCCGCACCGCGGCCTGCGAGTTCTTCCGCATGAACACATGCCCGCCGAGCCCCACGATCGCCTGCTCGGGCGTGCCGTGCCCGTAGTGCGCGTACCGCTGCCGGTACAGCTCGACCATCCGCTGGGTGTGCTCGGCCGGCCAGAAGATGTTGTTGTGGAAGAAGCCGTCGCCGTAGTACGCGGCCTGCTCGGCGATCTCGGGCGAGCGGATGGAGCCGTGCCAGACGAACGGCGGTACGTCGTCCAGCGGGCGGGGCGTGGAGGTGAAGCCCTGGAGGGGCGAGCGGAACTTGCCCTCCCAGTTCACGACGTCCTCGCGCCACAGGCGGTGCAGCAGCGCGTAGTTCTCGATGGCGAGGTTGATGCCCTGCCGGATGTCCTGCCCGAACCAGGGGTAGACGGGCCCGGTGTTGCCGCGCCCCATCATCAGGTCCACCCGCCCGTCGGCCAGGTGCTGAAGCATCGCGAAGTCCTCGGCGATCTTCACCGGATCGTTGGTGGTGATGAGGGTGGTCGCGGTGGAGAGGACCAGCTTCTGGGTCCGCGCGGCGACGTAACCGAGCATCGTGGTCGGCGACGACGGCACGAACGGCGGGTTGTGGTGCTCACCGGTGGCGAAGACGTCGAGCCCGACCTCCTCCGCCTTCAGCGCGATCTCGACCATCGCCTTGATGCGCTCGCGCTCGGTCGGCGTCCGGCCCGTGGTGGGGTCCGGCGTCACATCTCCGACGCTGAAGATCCCGAACTGCATCATCGCTGCCACCCTCCCAGGTTGTTCACGATTCAACTATACCCATGAACGAGGGCCCCCTCCCCACTATTCCTCCGGTGTCAGTGGTCGTCCTTACGATCTCCTCATGGCCGCCCCACGCCGTGACACCCGAGGCATCGTCGACGCCCCGGAGCTCTTCGCCCGGGTCCGCTTCCGCCGCCGCGAACCCGCCGAGCCGCTGCGCCCATATCTGGAGCACTACTGGCTGATCGACTGGGACCTGCCCGAGCCGTTCGTCTCCCAGGTCGTCCCGCACCCCTCGGTGAACGTCGTCTTCCAGCGGTACGAGGGACAGGAGCCCTTCGCCGAGATCTCCGGCATCGGCCTCGGCCTCTTCACCCAGAAACTGGAGGGCAGGGGCCGGGTCTGCGGCATCCAGTTCCGCCCCGGCGGCTTCCGCCCCTTCACCCCGTCCCACCCCGCGACCACCTGGACCGGCCGCCGCGTACGACAGCCCGAGGCGTTCCCCGAGGCCTTCCGCGCCACGGACCCGGCCGCGATCCTCGCCCCCGACGACGAGGACGCCCGCGTCGCCGCTCTCGACGCGTTCCTGACGGGGCTCGCCCCCCGCCCCGACCCCCAGGCCCACCTCGCCATGGCCCTCGTCGACCGCATCCGCACCGACCGCACGATCCGCCGCGTCACCGACTTCGCCCGCGCCGAGGGCATGTCCGTACGGCTCCTGCAGCGCCTGTTCTCCGCGTACGTGGGCGTCGGCCCCAAGTGGGTGATCCTCCGCTACCGCATCCACGAGGCCCTGGAACGCGCCGAGACCGACCGGGCGATCGACTGGGCCGCCCTCGCCGCCGACCTCGGCTACGCCGACCAGGCCCACCTCGTCCGCGACTTCACGGCAACGGTGGGGGTACCGCCGACGGCGTACGCGGAAGCGGTGTCGGTCCCGTCTCCGCCTACTTCGCGTGCATGACCGCGTAGATCATCACGAACGCCACGATGTGGATACCGAAGAGGAAGTAGGCGAGGTACCACCACACATACCGCTCGTTCTTCTTCTCCTCGGCGAGGCGGCGCTTCTCGGGCGTCAGCTCGCCTCCGGGCGATGGGCCGTCCGCCTCCGCCATCACAGCTCCCGATGGACCTTGGTGTTGGAGGCCTGGGCGCGGGGGCGCAGGACGAGGAGGTCGACGTTGACGTGGCTGGGCCGGGTGACCGCCCAGGTGATCGTGTCGGCGACGTCGTCGGCGGTCAGGGGCTCCGCGACGCCCTCGTAGACACTCGCCGCCCGGTCCGCGTCGCCGCCGAAACGGGTCAGGGCGAACTCGTCCGTCTTCACCATGCCGGGCGCGACCTCGATGACCCGGACCGGCGTGCCGACGATCTCCAGCCGCAGTGTCTCGGCGAGGACGTGCGTGCCGTGCTTGGCGGCGACATAGCCCGCGCCACCCTCGTACGTCCCGTGCCCGGCCGTCGACGACACCACGACCACCGTGCCGTCACCGCTCGCGGTCAGCGCGGGCAGCAGGGCCTGGGTGATGTTGAGCGTGCCGATGACATTCGTCTCGTACATCGTGCGCCAGTCGGCCGGGTCGCCGGTCGCGACCGGGTCGGCGCCGAGCGCGCCGCCCGCGTTGTTGACCAGCACACCGATCGTCTTGAAGGCGGATGCGAACTCGTCGACCGCCGCGCGGTCCGTGACGTCCAGGGCGTACGCCGCGGCCTGCCCGCCACCGCCGTTGATCTCCTCGGCCAGCGCCTCGATACGGTCCTTGCGGCGGGCGGTCAGCACGACGCGATACCCCGCAGCGGCGAGCTGCCGGGCCGTGGCGGCGCCGATCCCGCTGCTCGCACCGGTGACGATGGCGATGCGGGAGGCGGCGGACGGTACGGCGGTGGCCATGAGCTGCTCCTGAGGCGGTACGGAATCGAACGTCGGTCTCTGCCCGGCCAGGATAGGCGGGCGGTGAGACAATGAGACGGGTGATCCCCTGCACAGGAGGTGGATCATGGGACAGGCGCGCGAGCTGATGGACCAGCTCACCGAGGCGCTCACCACACACCAGGACCCCAAGACCATCGCGAACCTCTTCGCGGAGGACGCGGTCGCCTACACCCCCGACGGCGGAGAGCTCCACGGCCGGGACGACATCGCCGAGTACTGGCGGCAGATGACGGACGCCGTGCCCGAGGCCAGGTACGAGTCGCTCGCCTCGTTCGAGGTCGGCGACACCGCCATCGACGAGGGCGTCTTCAGCGGCAGGAACACCGGCCCGCTGGCGTTCCCCGACGGAACGTCGATCCCCGCCACCCAGAAGGACATCAGGATGCGCGGCGTGGACTTCGCCACCGTCCGGGACGGCCAGATCGCCAGCTACCGGCTCTACTTCGACCAGCTGGACTTCCTGAACCAGCTCGGCCTGCTGCCGGAGGAACTGGCCCAGCCTTCGTAGCGGCAGCCGCAGTCACCCACCGCGCGGCGCGTACATGATCACCGCCATGCCCGCGAGGCAGATCAGCGCGCCCGTCACGTCCCAGCGGTCGGGCCGGTAGCCGTCCGCGACCATCCCCCAGGCGATCGACCCGGCGACGAAGATCCCGCCGTACGCGGCGAGGATCCGCCCGAAGTGCGCGTCCGGCTGGAACGTCGCCACGAACCCGTACGCCCCCAGCGCCACGACCCCCGCCCCGATCCACACCCACCCCCGGTGCTCCCGCACCCCCTGCCACACCAGCCAGGCCCCACCGATCTCGAACAGCGCGGCGAGCACGAACAGGGCGGCGGAACGGGCGATGACCATGGCCCCCAGCCTCGCACGGTGCTCCGGGCGGGGGCTCTTGCCGGACGGGACGCCTGAGCGGGCGCTCACGTGGGATACATGCGGTGACCCACGGAGGCATGCGCCTCATAGGACGACCGGATGAGTAGGACAAGTGATTGTCGTGCCAATGAGTAGGAGGAGGTGGTTGTCGTTGCGGACGCCAGGTGTACTGGGCACAGCCCTCCTCGTCGGCATCGCCCCGCCCGCCGCCGCGTCGGCACCGCCCTCAGAGGACGGCCTCGCCTACCACGGCTCGGTCGCCATGACCGCCGGCCGCGTCGACGTCCACCTCACCCCGCGCAACCACGGCCCGCACCCGGTCACCGCCGCGACCCTGCGCCTGCGCTGGTCGGCCCCGCTCACCGACCGCCAGGAACTCCCCCCGTCCTGCGCCCGCTCGGGCACCCGCGCCCTGATCTGCGAAACCGGCCCCCTGCCCGCCGACGCCCCCGGCGACGCCCTCGCCCTCCACGTCCGTCTGCAGGGCACGCCCTCCGAAGTAGTCCTCCAACTCGACACCATCTGGCGCAGCGACACCCCCGCCGACCGCCACCACCCAGACGACCCCCAACGCGTCCTGGCCCTGGACACGGGCGACGCGTACTTCTTCTAGCGGCCGACACTGCCCCCCGGTCTCCACCGGGGGGCCTCGGGCGTCAACCCTTCACGCACACCACCTGCTTGAGCTTCGCCACGACCTGCACCAGGTCCCGCTGCTGGTCGATGACCTGCTCGATCGGCTTGTAGGCACCCGGAATCTCGTCCACGACGCCGGAGTCCTTGCGGCACTCCACGCCCCGCGTCTGCTCCTCCAGGTCCTTCGTCGAGAAGCGCCGCTTCGCCGCCGTCCGGCTCATGCGCCGACCGGCGCCGTGCGACGCGGAGTTGAAGGCCTTCTCGTTGCCGAGGCCCTTCACGATGTACGAGCCGGTGCCCATCGAGCCCGGGATGATCCCGTACTCGCCGGAGCCCGCACGGATCGCGCCCTTACGGGTCACCAGCAGGTCCATGCCGTCGTAGCGCTCCTCGGCCACATAGTTGTGGTGCGCGCTGATCTCGGGCTCGAAGGTCGGCTTCGCCTTCTTGAACTCCTTACGGACGACGTCCTTCAGGAGCGCCATCATGATCGAGCGGTTGTACTTCGCGTACTCCTGCGCCCAGAACAGATCGTTGCGGTACGCCGCCATCTGCGGGGTGTCCGCGACGAAGACGGCGAGGTCACGGTCGACCAGGCCCTGGTTGTGCGGGAGCTTCTGGGCGATGCCGATGTGATGCTCCGCCAGTTCCTTGCCGATGTTCCGGGAACCGGAGTGCAGCATCAGCCAGATGAAACCGGTCGAATCAGTGCAGATCTCGACAAAGTGGTTCCCGCCCCCCAGCGTTCCCATCTGCTGAGCCGCCCGCCCCCGCCGAAACTTAACCGCCTCCGCAACCCCGTCGAACCGCCCCCAGAACCCGTCCCACCCTGCGGCGGCGAACCCGTGCAGCCGCCCCGGATCGACGGGGTCGCCATGCATCCCCCGCCCCACCGGAATCGCCTGCTCAACCTTCGACCGCAGCCGCGACAGATCCCCCGGCAGGTCATTCGCCGTCAGCGAGGTCTTCACCGCCGACATCCCGCACCCGATATCGACGCCCACCGCCGCGGGACAGACAGCCCCCTGCATCGCGATGACTGACCCGACCGTCGCGCCCTTGCCGTAATGCACGTCCGGCATGACGGCCAGACCCTTGATCCACGGCAGGGTCGCCACGTTGCGGAGCTGCTGCAGGGCCCCCTCCTCGACCGACGCGGGGTCGGTCCACATACGGATGGGTACCTTCGCGCCCGGTATCTCGACGTACGACATAACGCCCTCATTCCCCCGAAGAACAGATAAAAGTCTCAAAACGCAAAACCGGCGCCAAGGCCAAGGAAAGGGATGCCGGACCGGCGTCCACGGCAGTGCGTGCGATACACATGGTGCCCGGGGGTCACCCCCCGGCGGCAAGTGAATAACCACAGGCAGGACAGCGCAGGCGTCCCGAGGGACCCCGTCGAGAGGAGCCCCACCGTGCAGCGGAAGGCGTACGTACCCGGCGTCGCCGTGCTCCTCGCGGCACTGCTGACCGCGTGCACGGGATCGGACGACAGCGGTTCGACCGACGACCCCCGCCCGGGCGAGGCCACCACGTCGGCCACCGTCGCCCAGCCCGGCCGCTACGACACGCTCCCCGTACCCTGCGGCTCGGTCGACCAGGGCACCCTCGACACCCTCCTCCCCGGCATCAGGCAGCTCACCGACGCGACCCAGCGCGAGCAGGCGTACGAGGGCGAGGCGACGCAGACGTACGACACGGACCGCAAGGCCGGCTGCCGCTGGAAGGTGGAGTCCACGGACGCCACCCACTATCTGTTCGTCGACTTCGAGCGTGTCGTGTCCTACGACAACGCGGTCAGCGACGACAGCAAGGCGCAGGAGGTGTACGGCGGCAAGGTCGAGGCGGCGGACCTCCCGGAGCCGACGCCGACGGTCTCCGAGGAGGAGAGCGAGGCGACGGACGAGGCGACGGACGAGCCGGAGGAGACGGGAGGGGCCACCGCCGATCCGTCGGCGAGTCCCTCGACCTCCGCGTCCCGCTCGGTATCGCCCTCCGGCTCCTCCACCCCCTCCGGCTCGTCGCCGTCCGCGACCGCGTCCGGGACCCCCGCCTCTCTCCAGCCCCGCACGCTCGGCGATCTCGGCGACGAGGCGTTCCTCGACGACGCCCTCGGGACGAGCAAGCAGCGGACGGTGACTGTGGTGTTCCGCACGTCGAACGTGATCGTGACCGTGGAGTACGAGGAGCAGCCGACGACCACGACGGTGGTGCCGGACAGTGCGGAACTGCAGGACAGGGCCCGGAATCTGGCGGAGCGGCTGGCCGAGGCGTTCGACGACTGAGGGGCGCTCGGGGGCGGTTCGGGCGTCCGCGTGAACCCCCTCAGTCAGGACCGCACTTCTTCATCACCGCGTACCGTGGCCCCTCGGACCCGATCCGATCGCAGGAATGCCACAGGAAGTACGCAGGAAGCCCGCAGGAACACCGCAAGCAGACCGCAGGAACCGCGAGCGTGATGAGCGTCATGAGTGAAGGAACCATGCAACGAGCCGCAGAGTCAGATCAGCATCAGTCGCCGCGCGTCGCGCGTTCGCCGCGGGTGGCGCGCGTCGGGCGTCTCGGGCGTCCGGGCCGGGCCCGGGTTCTCGTGGGCGCGGCGGTCGTGCCGGTGATGCTGCTGGCGGTCGGCTGTTCGTCGGACTCCGGCTCCGACAGTGCCTCCGGTGACGAGACGCCGGCGGGCCTGAACGAGGCGGCGGAGGAGAGCCCCACGCCGGAGGTGGTCGCGGCGAAGTACGCGTCGCTGCCGGACGCGTGCGAGGTGTTCTCCGACAAGACGCTGAAGTCGGTGGTACCGGAGGGTGTGAAGTCCGGGAAGGCGATCAACAAGGCCGAGGAGAACGTGACCGGCGACTGCCGCTGGATCAGCCTCGACAACAACGGTGTGGACGGCTCCCAGTACCGCTGGCTGAGCGTGTCCCTGCACCTGCTGGCCTCGAACGCGGCGAACGGCCCCGGCGAGGACCGCGCGGCCAAGGCGTACGAGACGAAGGTGACCGCGGCGAAGGCCGTGGACGGGGCGAAGAGCGTCAAGACGGAGCCGGTGACCGGCACGGGCGACCAGGCGACGGTGGTCACGTACGACCTGAAGAAGGACGGGGACACCTTCAAGCAGCAGACGATCGTGGTGCGCACGGAGAACGTGGTCATCACGCTCGACTACAACGGGGCCGGTCTGGCCGGTGAGAAGACGCCGGACGCGGCCGCGCTGCTGAAGTCCGCGAAGTCCGTCGCCAAGGAGGCCGTGGAGGCGGTCGAGGACGCGAACGACGGTACGGACGCGTCGGCGTCCCCGTCGAAGAGCGCCTCCAAGACGCCGTCGAAGGCCCCGACGAAGGCGTCGTCGTCGGGTGGTTCGGGCGCGGACGTGAGTTCCGACTCGGATACCGATTCGGACTCGGGCTCCTCCACGTCCGGCAGCAGGAAGCGCAAGTCGTAGTTCCACTTCACCTGGTGTTTCGACCGAGCCCGGTCCCCGTGAGGGCCGGGCCCGGTGCCCTCCGGCAACCCGTTTGCCGTACACATGTGCCACTCTGTTGCGCGCAACAACACGCAAGGGGAGGGGAGTACGGGTGGCCGCGCCAATGCAGCTGACTCGAATGCACCGCGTTCTCATCGGCGTGGTCGTGTTCGGCGCCGTCATCATCGCCGGGATCGGCTTCGCGGGTTCGTACGCGGCGGTACGGGAGCTGGCCCTCCAGAAGGGCTTCGGGAACTTCTCGTACGTCTTCCCGATCGGCATCGACGCGGGCATCTGCGTCCTGCTGGCCCTGGACCTCCTCCTGACCTGGATCAGGATCCCCTTCCCGCTGCTCCGTCAGACGGCCTGGCTGCTGACGGCGGCGACGATCGCGTTCAACGGCGCGGCGGCCTGGCCGGACCCGCTGGGCGTCGGCATGCACTCGGTGATCCCGATCCTGTTCGTCGTCTCGGTCGAGGCGGCCCGCCACGCGGTCGGCCGCATCGCCGACATCACCGCCGACAAGCACATGGAAGGCGTCCGCCTCACCCGCTGGCTGCTCTCTCCCGTCCCCACGTTCCTGCTCTGGCGCCGTATGAAGCTCTGGGAGCTCCGCTCCTACGACCAGGTCATCAAGCTGGAGCAGGAACGTCTCGTCTACCAGGCCCGCCTCCGCTCCCGCTTCGGCCGATCCTGGCGCCGCAAGGCCCCGGTGGAATCCCTGATGCCGCTGAGGCTCGCGCGCTACGGCGTCCCCCTGGCGGAAACGGCCCCGGCGGGCCTGGCAGCGGCGGGCATAGAACCGGCGCTACTGCCTCCGGTGGAACTCGCCCCGGCTGCGGGCAATCGTGCCGCTGGGGCGGCACCCGTCCCACAGAGAGCGGCACCTCCCAGCGAGCAGCGCCCCCAGCTGGAGAGCACCCCCACGCAGCAGTCGGAGTACACCGAGCACCGGGAACAGGCACCGCAGCCCGAGGCCCCCGCCCCGGACGAAAGCCCCTGGCTACACGCCCGGCACCCCCAAGAGGTCCCCTACCAGGGCGGCTACGACCCCTCGTACAACCCCGAGGAACAGTACGAGGACTGGTACGACGAGCAGGACCCGGAGCAGTACCAGCAGTTCGAGCCGGACCCCCGGGACCCCCGCTACCGGCAGCAACAGTTCGAGGCCCCCGAACTCCAGGCCCCGGAACCCTCCCCGGAGGAGACCGGCAGCTTCCCCATCCCGGCCGGCCCGGGCCGCACCCGTGAGCTGGGCGACGGCGGCGGCATCCCCGAACCGGCCGCCCCGGACGAGGAGTCGTACTACCAGGTCTTCAAGAAGTCGATAAACGGCAGCTATCCGACGCCGCGCGAGTTCATCGACAACGTGCAGGCCGAGTTCCGCGTCACCCTCCCCGCCGAGGAGTCGAAGCGCATGGTCAACCGTTTCACCAACCGCCACACGGCGGAGCTGGAAGAGGACCACATCGCGTAAGCAGCGCACACGGAGAGGGGGCGCCCGGTGTACACCGGG
>NZ_JBHVDX010000072.1:0-42020 GCF_042802555.1 Streptomyces sp. NPDC057474
CCTGTCCGATGTGTGGCTCGTGATCAGCCGAACTGCTGCTCCAGGTCCTTGAGCTTGCGCTCCAGGGAGTCGAGCCGCGGCAGGGCCATGGTGTCGTCCTCCGCGGTGAGGTCGACGGTGTACTTGTCGGAACCGTTGCGCACGGGCTGCAGGGAGGGACGCGAACGCACGGGCAGTTGTTCCGGCGTCGATATGGCGGAGTCCGAGGCCACCTGGGCCGCCGGCACGCGCTCCACGGTGGTGTCGACCTGGCGTCCGCCACCACCGCCACCGCCGCCACCGCCGGGCAGGCCCCGGTGGCCCCGGCTGATGGCCTTGAGGTGGGCGCGCTCCAGACGCTCCTGCTCGCGCTTGCGCGTCCGGTTCTCTTCCTTGATCCGCTTGTCCTCGCGCACCTCGTCCACGGCCTCGTCCAGGCTGCGCACACCCTCCAGCAGCATCAGCGACCAGGCCTTGTACGTCTCACGCGGGGCCCGCAGCCAGCGGACGATACGGATCTGCGGCAACGGGCGCGGTACCAGGCCCTGCTCGCGCAGTGCGGCCCGGCGGGTCTGCTTGAGCGCGCGGTCGAAGAGCACCGCGGCGGACATGGACATGCCTGCGAAGAACTGCGGGGCACCGTCATGGCCGAGGCCCCTGGGTGCGTGCACCCAGTTGAACCAGGCCGCCGCACCGGCGAACGTCCAGACGAGTATCCGCGAGCCGAGGGCCGCGTCACCGTGGCTGGCCTCGCGCACGGCGAGTACCGAGCAGAACATGGCGGCGCCGTCCAGGCCGAACGGAACCAGGTACTGCCACCCGTTGGAGAGGCCCAGGTTCTGCTCGCCGAAGCCGACCAGGCCGCGGAAGGAGAGTGCGGCGGCGACCGCGGCACAGCAGAAGAGGAGGATGTAGGAGGCCGTGGCGTAGAGGGCCTCCTTGCGCCTGCGGCGCTCCTCACTGCGTTCCCAGGAATCCTCGGTCTTCGCGTGCTCCCCGGAGCGCTTGCCGCGCGCGAGCACCGCAACCGCCGCCAGCATGCCCAGGAGCAGTACGGCGCCCGGAAGCAGCCAGTTCAGCGATATGTCGGTCAATCTCATCAGGGGTCCCTTGCATTGGGATAGGGCGTAACGCCCGCCATGGTGGCCCAATCCTCGCGGCCCTCAGGGGGTTTCGGGACAAGAGACCGCCAAAGAAGTGCAATGAGTGACGCCAGGCGGCATTCTGCTCGAACTACCGCGCGAGGGACGGGAGTAGAGTGCGAGTGAGGTTACCCGTTCGAGTGGTTCCACGGAAAGTTCCTGCGACAAGTGAGGAATTTGTGAACCACCTGTAACCCAACGAGGGTCCCACCCGGATTCGATCTTACGCCACATGCCGCGGGCGATCGCCGGGAGCTCGCCCGGTGGGGAGCGTCCCGGTGGTCGCGAGGGGCCGTCAGGTGGTGGCGGCGGCCGTCAGTTTGGTGATCCGGTCCGCCTCGCAGGTGCGCGGGCAGGTGGCACAGGTGTCGTCCGGGGCCAGCGTGTAGAACATGCAGCAGCTCGCCCGGTCGCGGGTGGGCAGCGACTCGCCGCCGGGGCCGGTCAGTTCACGGAAGCCCGCGGTGCCCACGTACGGGCGGGTCGCGCCCGGCAGCAGCAGCTCCAGCTCGCGGCGGCAGCGCTCCTGCTCGTCGGCGCCCAGGAGTTCGGCGATGTACCAGATCCCCTCGACGATCTCGTCGGTCGCCATGCCCCACAGCGCGCGCCCACGCCGCCGCATCCGCGGGCCGAAGCCGCCGAGGACCGGTTCTATGTGCTCGGCGAACGCCGCCCGCACCTCGGCCCGCAGTGCCTTCTCGTCCGGGACCACCCGGGCGCCCGGCTCGGCGGCCGCCGGATCGCCCGGCAGGCAGCTGAACGTTTCGCCACGCACCGCCAGCCGGCTCTGCTCGCGCTGGAACGCCACATGCTCGGCGGGGAACCGCGGCACCCGGCGCTCCAGGAACCAGGGGACGGTGAAGAGGAGACAGGCGTACCAGGAGTACCGGTGCAGCCCGAAGGCCGCCACCACGTCCGGGCGGCCCTCGCGGCCGTAGTCCCGCAGTATCTGGGCCTCGTCCCATGCGAGGAACGCGTTCAGCTCGCCTCCGGCCGCCGCGAGCCCGGCGGCGGAGACCCACCCCTCGCCGTCGGGCAACGGATCCATGGGGGAGAGTTCTGTCACGCTCATCATCGGCAGGACCTCGGTCAGGCGGGCGTACGCGGCCGTCACGGGCGACGTGCGCGACGTGGGGGCCGGTGCCGGTGCTGAGTGGGCCATACGGAGACCGCCGTTTCACCATCGCTGCCAAGTAAGGCTTACCTTACCCGAGGTGGTCGAGGTTTGAACTGAGGGCATGTGCGCCTATGGTGCTTTACGACCGGTAACAACCCCAGTAGTGACCTAAGCGCCCCCATGTACCCAGTCGGCCGCGCTACTCGACCTACCCGACACACGACTCGGCTCGGAGGAGAACCCGTGGAGCAGGCCGGACCGCGCTCGCGCCAGGCCGCCGCCGCGAGTGCGCCGGACGCCGCCGCCGCTCGTCCGGCGTCGGCCTATCGCGTGCCCGCGCAGCCCGGAGTCGCGGACGTCGACCGGGAGCGGGGCATCGCGGCGGACGGCCGCCCGGCCGCGGTACGCGGCGACACCGGCCCCGTCGCCGACGCGGCCCGGGGCGAGCACACGCACAGCGAGACGCCGATCCCGCTGCCGCGCACGCAGGAGCGCCCGGTCGTTCAGCGGGCCTCCGTGCGCGGACAGATCCTCGACGCGCTGCGGGCCGCGCTCGCGGGCGGGGAGCTGACGCCGGGGGAGGTGTACTCGGCGCCCGCGCTCGGTGAGCAGTTCGGGGTCTCCGCGACCCCCGTGCGCGAGGCGATGCAGCAACTGGCCATCGAGGGCGCGGTCGAGGTCGTGCCCAACCGGGGGTTCCGGGTCGTACGGCGGGGTGCCCGGGAGCTGGCCGAGCTCGCGGAGGTGCGGGCGTTGCTCCAGGTGCCGGTGATCATGCGGCTCGCGCACACGTTGTCGGCGGACCGCTGGGGTGAGTTGCGGCCGCTCGCCGACGAGACGGCCAGGGCCGCGTCGTCCGGGTGCCGGGCGACGTACGGGGAGGCGGACCGGGCCTTTCACCGGGGGGTGCTGGGGCTGGCCGGGAACGAACAGCTGCTGCAGATCGCGGACGATCTCCACCGGCGTACGCAACTGCCGTTGGTGGTTGGCCACTTGGGTGGAACGGGGAGCGGCGGCCGCGTCGAGTTGATGGCTGATGCGGCGGAGCACATCGCGTTGTTGGACGCGTTCATGGCGCAGGACCTGGAAGCGGCCTGCTGTCTGGTGGAGAAGCATTTCGGCACGGTGGGGTAAGGGACCACTCGGCGCCGTTGGGGGTGCGGAGCGTTTTCGACCGCCGGTCGGCTGTGGCTGGTCGCGCAGTTCCCCGCGCCCCTGAGAAGCAGAGCAGGGGCTGTGCCCCGCTTCGCTTTTCGGCCCGCAGGGCTGTTGTCTTTCAGGGGCGCAGGGAACTGCGCGACCGGCCCCCACGCACCCACGGACGGACGACCACCTGTCCGGCGGTCATGCCGTCGCAGCCGGTGGTGGTGCCAACTGCCTCGCCAACCACGTCGGTACGCCTCCCAGGAGGCGGAACAGACGGCCGGCCTCCTCGCGCAGGCGGGACGCCTCCGGTTCGGATTCGGTGTCGGCGAGGGAGACGAGCGCGGGGGCGGTGCCGACGAGGTAGCCCAACTCCTCGCGGAGGCGGAGGGATTCGGCGAAGCCGTGGCGGGCCTCGGCCAACTCGCCGTCACGCAGGGCCAGTCCGGCGAGGTGACGCCAGGTGAAGGACTGCAGAAGCAGGTCGTCGTGGGCGGTGGCACCGGCATGGGCCCGGCGATACGCGGCGCGGGCGGCCTGCGGGGAGCGGGCGAGGTTCTCGGCGAGGACACCCCGGCGGAAGTCGAGCAGGGCCCGGCCGGGTGCGCCCGGGGCGATCAGGGCCGCCGCCCGGCCGAGCGCGGCCCGCGCCTCGTCGGAGCGGTCCCGGACGCCGAGCAGCGTGGCCGCGTAGGCCAGTTGGCCGCGCTCACAGGCCGCCGCACCCCGCTCGTCGTCGGTCCGGGCCTGCGCCTCGGCCGTGCGCAGCGCGTCCTCGGCTTCCTCCCAGCCCTGCTCGGTGTAGAGACAGCGCTCCACGAGCAGCGCGGTCCGCTGGAGCGAGGCCTGTGGAGTGACGGGTTGGATCAGGGCGGCGGCATCCACCCAGCAGGCGCGTGAGCGCAGCCGCCATACCGCGGTCTGGAGTGGATCGTCACCGGCGGTCGTTCCGTTACCAGACATGGCGGTATGCGCCACGTTGCCCTCCCCGAGCACGCCTTTGAGCTTTGAGTGGTGGGCGCATCTCAACATGGATCGCAGGGCGCGGCCAAGAGGGTGTGTGAAACTTTTCACTTGCGCTACGCTCCCGAGGCGAGTCTGTGCGCCCTTGGAAGGCACGAACCGGTTACCCGGGGACACGGTTGTAGTCGGCGTCGACCGGACTGGCGTCACCGGGGTCTCCCCGGTGTGGGGCCGCGTCATCGGTCCCGCGCCCATAGGGCGGATGGTGACGAAGTCATGGGGTGTGGGCGGCCTTCGCCGCCCGCACCGCCCCATGGCCTCAACTCATGCGCAGCGCCAGGAAGAAGTCCAGCTTGTCCTCCAGCCGGGAGAGGTCCCGGCTCGTCAACTGCTCGATGCGGCCCACCCGGTACCGCAGCGTGTTGACGTGCAGGTGGAGCCGCGCCGCGCAGCGCGTCCACGAGCCGTCACACTCCAGGAACGCCTCCAGGGTGGGGATCAGCTCGGCGCGGTGCCGGCGGTCGTAGTCGCGCAGGGGGTCGAGGAGACGGGCCGTGAAGGCCCGGCGTACGTCGTCGGGGACGAAGGGGAGGAGCAGCACGTGCGAGGCCAGCTCCTGGTGGCCGGCCGCGCACACCCGGCCGGAGCGGGCCGCCGCCACCCGGCGGGCGTGCCGGGCCTCCTCCAGGGCGCCGCGCAGGCCCTCCGCCGAGTGCACGGCCGCGCTGACACCCAGGGTGAGCCGCCCGTCGTCGAGGCCGGCGGTCAGCGGGTCCCGTACGGCCGCGAGGAGCGTGTCGGCGTGGATGCCGGACTCGGAGCCGTCGTGCTCCGAGGAGACCGCCGGGAGGGGGACGAGGGCGATGGCCTCCTCACCCGTGTGGGCGACGGCGATCCGGTCCGAGGGCTCGGGGCCCGTCGACTCGGGATCGACGAGGATCTCCTCCAGGAGCGCCTGGGTGATGGGGCCGCTGTCGACCTCGCCGCCGTCCCACTCGACCCGGGCCACGACCACCTGCCAGTGCGGTGCCGCCCCGAGGCCGGGCAGCAGCACCGGCGCGGCGACCCGCAGCCGTGCCGCGATCTCGGCCGGGGCCGCCCCCGCCTGCACCAGCTCCAGAACCTCCTGGGCGAGGCGGCGCCGTACCGTACGGGCCGCGTCGCGCCGGTCGCGCTCGATCGCGATCAGCTGGGTGACGCCGTACAGCAGGTCGAGCCGTTCGGCGGGCCAGTCGCCGGCGTCGGCCTCGACCGCGAGGAGCCAGTCGGACAGCACGGTGCCGCGCATGTCACGGGCCGCCGCCCCGCCGGGGCCCGTGCCGCGGCCCGCGCTGCTGATCGGGAAGAGCGAGTACGTCGTGGTGCCGACGGCCACACGGTGCGGTCCGCGCCGACCCGTGCGCGTCGCCGCCAGGTGTTCGGCGGCCAGTCGCGCGCACAGTTCGGCGGGCAGGGCGGGTCCGGCGATTTTGGGGCCCGCGACGAGCCGGCCGGCGGGCGAGAGGACCCAGGCGCGGAGGTCGAGGTCGGAGCCGAGCAGGTCCAGGACGACGTCCGGGCCGCCGCCCGCCGGGCCGGAGGTCATCATCCGGCGGTGGCGGTCCACCACGGCCGCCAGGTCTCCGGCGCGCTCACCGGAGACCTGCCGTACGACGTGCTCGGTGATCGCCGCGAAGGCCACCGACTCGTTGACCGCGAACACCGGCAGCCGGTGCCGGGCGCAGGCCGCGACGAGGTCCTCCGGGATGTCGCCCAGCTCGGCCTCGCCGGCCGCCAGCGCGGCGACCCCGGCGCCGACGAGGAGCCGTACGAAGGGCTCGGAGTCGGCCGCGTCACGGCGCCAGGCGAGGCCCGTGAGCACCAGCTCGCCGCCGGAGAGGTAGCGGCTGGGGTCCCTGAGGTCGGTGGTCATCACACCGCGCACGGTGCGGTTCAGCTCGTCCTCGCCGCCGAGCAGCCGCAGACCCAGCGCGTCGGTGTCCAGCAGTGCGCGCAGGCGCATTCTCGTCGCCGCCGTTCTTGTGTCGTGTTGTTCAGGTGTCTCGAAAACAACGTTCGGTTCGCCCGGGAAGCGTGCCCGTGGCTTCCGGAGGAGGGTGGTCGTGGAGGCCGGGGCGGGTCCGGGGCGGTGGCCTGGGGCTTTCGGAATCCGAGTCCTCGGGGCACGGATGTGTGCTGGATGTTTCCAGTGAAAAACGAAGAGGTTGCTGATGGGCTCCGTTCATACGAATCTACAAGATGCGCCCCCTGGCCAGCCAACTCCTTCATGTTTTCCGTGACTGACCGGGGTGGAGGAGGGCGCTGTGTACTGAAGCTCGAGACACCTGAACCGCACATGAACGAGCCGGGCCCGCCGCACACGATCTGGCTCAAACAGAACGACACAAGACGAAGAAGAGAGCCGGTCAATGGACTTCCTTCGCCCCGCCAGCTGGGAGGAGGCGCTCGCCGCGAAGGCCGAGCACCCCACCGCTGTGCCGATCGCCGGCGGCACCGATGTGATGGTCGAGATCAACTTCGACCACCGTCGGCCCGAGTATCTGCTCGACCTGAACCGCATCGGCGAACTCTCCGAGTGGGAGGTCGGCGAGGAAACGGTTCGCCTGGGTGCGTCCGTCCCGTACACCCGGATCATGGAGAACCTCCGTACCGAGCTGCCCGGCCTCGCCCTGGCCTCGCACACGGTCGCCTCCCCGCAGATCCGCAACCGCGGCGGCGTCGGCGGCAACCTCGGCACCGCCTCTCCGGCCGGCGACGCCCACCCGGCCCTCCTCGCGGCGGGCGCGCAGGTCGAGGCCGAGTCCGTTCGGGGCTCCCGGCTCATCCCCATCGACGGCTTCTACACCGGAGTGAAGCGCAACGCCCTCGCGCCGGACGAGCTGATCCGCGCGGTGCACATCGACAAGGCGGACGGCCCGCAGCAGTACTCGAAGGTCGGCACGCGGAACGCCATGGTCATCGCCGTGTGCGCCTTCGGGCTCGCCCTGCACCCGTCGTCGCGCACCGTACGGACCGGCATCGGCTCGGCAGCGCCGACCCCCGTCCGGGCCAAGGCCGCCGAGGAGTTCCTGAACGCGGCGCTCGACGAGGGCGGCTTCTGGGACAACGGCCAGATCATCACCCCGTCCGTCGCGAAGCAGTTCGCCGACCTGTGCGCCGGCGCCTGCAACCCGATCGACGACGTCCGCGGCACCGCGAGCTACCGCCGGCACGCGGTCGGCGTCATGGCCCGCCGGACACTGATGTGGACCTGGGAGTCCTACCGCGGCACCGCCGCCCGCACGGAGGGAGTCGCGTGATGCGCGTCAATTTCACGGTCAACGGCCGTCCGCAGGAAGCCGACGACGTGTGGGAGGGCGAGTCCCTGCTGTACGTGCTGAGGGAGCGGATGGGTCTTCCGGGTTCCAAGAACGCCTGTGAGCAGGGCGAGTGCGGATCCTGCACCGTCCGGCTGGACGGCGTACCGGTGTGTTCGTGTCTGGTCGCCGCCGGACAGGTGGAGGGCCGCGAGGTCGTCACCGTCGAGGGGCTGGCGGACTACGCCAAGCAGCGGGCGGAGCACGGCGGTTGTGGGACGGGTGCGTGCGGCACGGCTGGTGCGGGCGGGACTTCGCTCGACGCGGCCCAGCAGTGGGCCGCGCAGGGGACAGACGCACAGGTCGGCGAGGGAGGCGGCTCATCCCCGCGTGCGACGCTCTCGCCGATCCAGCAGGCGTTCATCGACGCCGGTGCCGTGCAATGCGGCTTCTGCACGCCGGGCCTGCTCGTCGCCGCCGACGAGATGCTGGAGCGGACCCCCAACCCCAGCGACGCGGACATCCGCGAGGCGCTGTCGGGCAATCTGTGCCGCTGCACCGGCTACGAGAAGATCATGGACGCGGTCCGCCTCGCGGCCGCCCGGCAGTCCGAAGGGGTCTGATCATGGGAACCACCGGCCTGCCCACCAACATCACCCAGGGTTCGCGCACCAAGGGCGGCATCGGCGAGTCCACGCTCCGCCCGGACGGCACCCTCAAGGTCACCGGCGAGTTCGCGTACTCGTCCGACATGTGGCACGAGGACATGCTCTGGGGCCAGATCCTGCGCTCCACGGTCGCCCACGCCGAGATCGTCTCCGTCGACACGGCCGAGGCCCTGGCCACGCCCGGCGTCTACGCCGTGATGACGTACGACGACCTGCCGACCGAGGTGAAGCACTACGGCCTGGAGATCCAGGACACCCCGGTCCTCGCCCACGGCAAGGTCCGCCACCACGGCGAGCCCGTCGCGATCGTCGCCGCCGACCACCCGGAGACCGCGCGCCGCGCCGCCGCCAAGATCAAGGTGGAGTACCGCGAACTGCCGGTCATCACCGACGAGGCCTCCGCGACCGCGCCGGACGCGATCCTTGTCCACGAGGGCCGCGACGACCACCATATGGGGCACGTCTCGCATCCGAACATCGTCCATCGCCAGCCGATCATCCGCGGTGACGTGGCGGCGGCCCGAGAGCGCGCCGATGTGATCGTCGAGGGCGAGTACGTCTTCGGTATGCAGGACCAGGCCTTCCTCGGCCCGGAGTCCGGGCTCGCCGTGCCCGCCGAGGACGGCGGTGTCGACCTCTACATCGCCACCCAGTGGCTCCACTCCGACCTGCGTCAGATCGCGCCCGTGCTCGGCCTGCCCGAGGACAAGGTCCGGATGACGCTGTCCGGCGTCGGCGGTGCCTTCGGCGGTCGCGAGGACCTGTCGATGCAGATCCACGCGTGCCTGCTGGCGCTGCGCACCGGCAAGCCCGTGAAGATCGTCTACAACCGCTTCGAGTCCTTCTTCGGCCACGTCCACCGCCACCCCGCGAAGCTGTACTACGAGCACGGGGCGACGCGCGACGGCAGGCTCACGCACCTCAGGGCCCGCATCGTCCTGGACGGCGGCGCCTACGCCTCCGCCTCCCCGGCCGTCGTCGGCAACGCCGCCTCGCTCGGCGCGGGCCCGTACGTCGTCGACGACGTGGAGATCGAGGCCATCGCGCTCTACACCAACAACCCGCCCTGCGGCGCGATGCGAGGCTTTGGAGCGGTCCAGGCGTGCTTCGCGTACGAGGCGCAGATGGACAAGCTGGCGGCGAAGCTCGGCATGGACCCGGTGGAACTCCGGCAGATCAACGCCATGGAACAGGGCACCCTCCTGCCGACAGGCCAGGCCGTCGACTCCCCGGCCCCGGTCGCCGAACTCCTGCGCCGCGTCAAGGCGATGCCCCTGCCGCCCGAGCAGCAGTGGCTCGCGGCGGGAGAGGCGGCGGACGTACGACAGCTGCCGGGCGGCCTGTCCAACACCACGCACGGCGAGGGCGTCGTACGAGGCATCGGCTATGCGGTCGGCATCAAGAACGTCGGCTTCTCCGAGGGATTCGACGACTACTCAACCGCCCGTGTCCGTATGGAGGTTGTGGGCGGCGAGCCCGTCGCCACCGTCCACACGGCCATGGCGGAGGTCGGCCAGGGCGGCATCACCGTCCACGCGCAGATCGCCCGCACCGAGCTGGGCGTCACCCAGGTGACCATCAACCCGGCCGACACGCAGGTGGGTTCGGCCGGCTCGACCTCCGCGTCCCGCCAGACGTACGTCACGGGCGGCGCGGTCAAGAACAGCTGCGAGCTGGTCCGGGAGAAGGTCCTGGAGATGGGTCGCCGCAAGTTCGGTACGTACCACCCCGCTTGGGCCACGGCCGAGTTGCTGCTGGAGGGCGGCAAGGTCGTCACCGACGGTGGTGAGGTCCTGGCCGACCTGGTGGACGTCCTCGGTGACGAGGCCGTCGAGGTCGAGGCCGAGTGGCGGCACCGGCCGACCGAACCCTTCGACCTCCGGACCGGGCAGGGCTTCGGCCACGTCCAGTACTCCTTCGCCGCGCACCGGGCGGTCGTCGAGGTCGACACCGAGCTGGGCATGGTCAAGGTCGTCGAACTGGCCTGCGCCCAGGACGTCGGCAAGGCCCTCAACCCGCTCTCCGTGGTGGGCCAGATCCAGGGCGGCACGACCCAGGGACTCGGCATCGCGGTCATGGAGGAGATCATCGTCGACCCCAAGACAGCGAAGGTCCGCAACCCCTCCTTCACGGACTACCTGATCCCCACGATCCTCGACACGCCGACCATCCCCGTCGACGTGCTCGAACTCGCCGACGACCACGCACCGTACGGCCTGCGCGGCGTCGGCGAGGCCCCGACCCTGTCGTCGACTCCGGCCGTCCTCGCGGCGATTCGGAACGCGACAGGGCTGGAGCTGAACAGGACACCGGTACGCCCGGAATACCTGACGGGTACGGCGTAGTCGGTTCGGCCGCGTATGAGCTCGGGCGGTGCGGTTCGTAGGCGTGTGCGGGTGGGTGGGGGCTGTTCGCGCCCACCCGGCGGTGGCCGCAGATCCAACACAGCCCTGCGCCCCTTGACGGCCCGGGTCGCGCCCGGGGCTTTCAAGGGGTGTGGGGCCGACGGCGCGGGCGGCGCGATCGGCGGCGTGGCCGACGGCCCGGGCCGGACGGTGTTCGTCGAGTCGGCGACCGGCGTCGGCGAGGGCGCTCGTACGGGTCTCTCCTCCGTCGTCTCCGGCCTGTTCTTCGCGGCCTGTCTGTTCTTCACCACGCTCACGGCGATCGTGCCCGGCGAGGTCGCGGCCGCCGCCCTCGTCGTCATCGGCGCCATGATGATGACCCGGCACGTCGACTGGTCCGACCGCGCCACCGCGATCCCGGTCTTCCTGACCGTCGTGATCATGCCGCTCACGTACTCCATCACCGCGGGCGTCGCCGCCGGAGTCGTCTCCTACGCCGCCATCAAGCTCGCCCAGGGCCGGGCGCGGGAGACCGGCGCGTTCATGTTGTTCGTCTGCTCGTGCGTTGGCCGGTCAGTCAGTCCGCTCGTCAGTCCGCTCGCCAGCCCGCCAGCCCGCCAGCCCGCCAGCCCGCCAGCCCGTTAGTTCGTTAGTTCGTTAAGGAGACCGAGATGCTGGACATCGCCGAAGAACTGCACCGGTGGGTCGAGCAGGGGCGTGACTTCGCCGTGGCCACCGTGGTGGCCGTCGGCGGCAGCGCGCCCCGCCGGCCGGGCGCCGCGCTCGCGGTGGACGCCGACGGCACGGCGATCGGCTCGGTCTCCGGCGGTTGTGTGGAGGGTGCCGTCTACGACCTGTGCCAACAGTCGTTGGCGGACGGCGAGCCGGTCCTCGAACGCTTCGGTTACAGCGACGAGGACGCCTTCGCCGTCGGCCTGACCTGCGGCGGAATCATCGACATCCTCGTCACGCCAGTGCGGGTGGGCGACCCCGTCCGCCCGGTGGTCGCCGCCGCCCTCTCCGCCGCCGCGAGCGGGGAGGCGGCGGCCATGGCCCGGATCGTCTCCGGCCCGGCAAACCTGCGGGGCCGCGCCCTGTTGGTCCGCCCGGACGGCTCGTACGACGGCGGCTACGGCGCCCACCCCGAACTGGACCGTACGGTCGCCGCCGAGGCCCGCGCCCTCCTCGACATCGGCCGTACGGGCACCCTGGAGATCGGAGAGCAGGGCTCACGTTGCGGAGCACCGCTCACGGTGCTTGTCGAGTCGTCCGTCCCGCTGCCCCGGATGATCGTCTTCGGCGCGATCGACTTCGCGTCGGCACTGGTCCGCGTCGGCAAGTTCCTAGGCCATCACGTCACCGTCTGCGACGCCCGCCCCGTCTTCGCCACCCGAACGCGGTTCCCGGAGGCCGACGAGATCGTCGTCGAGTGGCCCCACAAGTACCTGGAGCGGACGTCGGTGGACGCCCGCACGGTGCTCTGTGTCCTCACCCATGACGCCAAGTTCGACGTCCCGCTCCTCCGGCTCGCCCTGCGGCTCCCCGTCGCCTACGTCGGCGCGATGGGCTCCCGCCGCACCCACCTCGACCGCAACGAACGGCTCCGTCAAGTCGGCGTCACAGAGCTGGAGTTGGCCCGGCTCAGGTCCCCGATCGGACTCGACCTCGGGGCGCGCACGCCGGAGGAGACCGCCCTGTCCATCGCCGCCGAGATCGTCGCCGACCGGCGTGGCGGGAGTGGGGTCTCACTGGCCGGCGCGCACACCCCGATCCACCACGACGGCACGCCCGGCGTCATTGAGCTGCCGAGCCTTCGGGTCTCCTGAACCGGACTTGTGACTTGACCTCCGGGACGGCAGGGCCGACCGTTTGCGATACGGCAACAGCACAACGGGGGCGGACAGTTGACCAGGGTGACCACCGCAGAGGGTGCGGGCGCGGGCATGGAGGAGGGTCCGGACGACGGTTCCGGCTCGGGGGTCGACGACGGCGGATCGGGTCAGCCTGAGGCCGGTGGTGTGGACGACGGCGGCGCGGGCCCGGACGAGAGCGCGGACAACGGTGGTTCGGGCGCGGACGACGGTTCGGCCGAGTCCGGAGCCGCCGGCGCCCGAGACAAGCGGCGGCTGTCGACGGTGTCGACGACCCTGCTGGGCCTCTTTCTCCTGGCCGACGTCGTCTTCGTCTGCGGAGCCCTCGTGACGCTCTGGCCGGCGGTGCTGGCGACGGTCGAGCCCGGGGCGGACCCCACGGCCACCGCACGCTGGTCGCCCTTCGGCCTCGGCGACTGGGCGCTGACCGCCGACACCGCGATGCTGCTCGCTGTGGTCGTGTGCAGCGCGCTCGGCAGCTTCGTCCACGCGGCCACGTCCTTCGCGACCTACGTCGGCAACCGGCGGCTCTACGCGAGCTGGCTGTGGTGGTACCTCCTGCGCGCCGGCATCGGTGTGGCCCTCGCCCTCCTCGTCTATCTCCTGCTGCGCGGCGGCCTGTTCGCGGGGAGCTCCGGCGCCGGCGCGACCAACCCGTACGGCTTCTCCGGCATAGCCGGGCTCTGCGGACTGTTCTCCAAGCAGGCCACCGACAAGCTCCGCGAGATCTGCGACACCCTCCTCAGCACCACCGGCGACGGCGACCGCGACCGCCGCGACGGCCTGGCCGCCGCCCGGAACGGGGACCCGGGCGCGTCCTGACCCGGCACCCGTCCTCAGGACTCCCGGCGGGTCACCCCGGCTTGCGCGCCAGCACGTACGCCTGCGGAGTGTTCGCCGTGGTGTCGGGTCCGTCGGCCTCCCGCACCAGCCGCGCCGACTCGACGAAACCGGCGTCCGCCAGCAGCTCGGCGATCAGATCCGGTGGGAAGCGATAGACGTCGAGGTCCAGGTCGTGGCCGTACGCGTGCGACAGGTGTACGGACTCGTCGCCGACCTTGTAGGCCATCGCGAAGAGGCCGCCGGGCGCCAGGACCCGGTAGAACTCGCGGAAAAACGGCGGGAGTTCGGTGGGCGGGGTGTGCACGGTGGAGTACCAGGCGAGGGCGCCCGCCAGGGAACCGTCCTCGAAGTCGAGCGCGGTCATCGTGCCCACGTCGAACCGCAGCCGAGGGTGGGCCCAGCGGGCCACGGCGACCATCTCCGGCGACAGATCGATCCCGCAGATGTCGAGTCCCAGCGAGGCCAGATGCCCGGTGACCCGCCCCGGGCCGCACCCCAGATCCGCGACGCGTCCGCCCCCGGCGCCCAGCACCCGCTCGGCGAAGACCCCCAGCATGGCCCGCTCGAACGGACTGTTCGCCAACTCGTCTCTCAGCAGCTTCTCGTAGTCGGCTGCGACGGTGTCGTAGGACGCCCGGGTGGCGTGCACGTGATGTGTGGTCATGGTTCGGGACAGTAACCGGGGGGTCTGACAACGACCTCGAACACCGGCCGGAGGAATCTGACAACGACCTCGAACACCGGCCGGAGGAATTTGACAACGACCTCTGAACATCGGTCGGCAGAAGGCCTGTTGGGACTCAGTTCGAAGTCGGGCCAACGGCCGCGAGCAGCCCGTCCATCGCCCGCCCGAACATCCGCCGCGCCAGCAGGCCCAGCGGCCGGTCGAAGAGGCCCGGCAGCCATCGCACCCGGATGTCCTCGCGCCACACCACACGGGACGCGCCGTCTCCGTAGGGATGAACCTCGATCTCGGCCCACCCGGTGACGAACCAGCCGTGCTTGACGAGACGGCACTTACCGGGAACTTCCCCCTCCGGCGGCTGCCAGACCGTGACCTCCATCGGGTCGTCGAAGGCGAGTGGCCCGATGCCGCTGCGGGCCACGAACACCGTGCCCTCGCCGGTCGGGGGAGGCGTGCGCACGGTGATGCGGGTCAGCGGGACGGCATCGGCGTGCCGGGGCCAGTCGGTGAGGCGCTGCCAGGCGCGGTCGGCGGGGAGCCGGGGGAGGCGTTCGAGGAGGAAGAGAACCACGGGGTGATCGTAAGTGAACAATTGCGGATGGGGCGGGCGCCCCGGACCGTTCCACGGGGGAGCACGGGGGATGTGGTCCGACATGCCGCTGAGGACCGAAGGCGTCATGCCTCCCCCGACCCCGTCGACCTCACCGGCCGGCGCATCGTCGACCGCCTCTGCCACGGCGGCACCGGCCTGCCGCGCCCCCTCGCCCCTGGCGCCACCTTCCTCGTCCTTCTCACCGACGGCGCCCAACTCGGCAACCACGGCGGCCGGGGGACTGGACTGTGGTGTTCTGACGGGACCGGTCCAACCTCCCTCGACCCGTCGGACGCCCTTCCCCCGAACCGTGGGACAGTCCGGCCGCAGAGCCTCTACCGCCCTGCCCGGCCGTACGGCACCATGAGCGCGACCGCACGCCCGCCCCTGGCCGGAAGGTGCTCCCGTGGACCCTGAACTGCACGACAGACTCGACGAGTTGCAGCGGGATCCGTATCCGCACTACGCGCGGGCCAGGGCCGCGCAGGGGCTGACGTACGCCCCCGAGCTGGACTCCTGGCTGGTGGCGCGGGACGCCGACGTACGGGAGGTGCTGCGGCGCCCGGAGGACTTCTCCTCGGCCAACGCGCTGCGCCCGGACGTCATGCCGGCACCCGCCGCGCTGGCCGTGCTCGGCGGCGGCTTCGGCGGCCGCCCCGTCGTCGTCACCGCCGACGGCACCCTGCACCAGGAGCTGCGCGCCCCCATCGTGCGGGGGCTGTCACCCGCGAGGGTCGCCGCCGTCCTGCCGTACGCCGCCGAACGGGCCGCCGCCCTGGTCGACGGCTTCATCAAGAACGGCGAGGAGGGCGGGGGCGGCGACAGCAGCAGGAGCGAGGCGGACGGCGAGGACGGCAAGGGGGACGGCGGCGAGGGCGGCCGGGTCGAGCTGATGTCCGCCTACGCGGGACGGTTGCCGGGGGAGGTCATCGGGCGCCTCGTCGGGTTCGACCCGGACGACGTACCGGCGTTGGTCCACGGCGGTCACCGGGCCGAGCAGTTGCTGTTCCGGCCCATGGCGGAGGCCGAACAGATCGCGGCGGCCGAGGACGTGGTCGCCACGGCCCACCGCCTCGACGCGTTCGTGCGCGCCAGGCACGCCGACCCACGCGAGGACCTGGGCACCGAACTCATCATGTCCGTCGCCGGACCGGACGCCGACGAGCTGACGCTCGATCAACGCCACCAGATAGTCGGCCACTTGCAGAATCTGCTCATCGCCGGACACCTGACCACGACGGCCCTCATCGGGACCACCCTCCTCCACCTCCTGCGCGACCGCCGGCAGTGGGAGCTGCTCTGCGCCGAACCGGAGCGCATCCCGGCCGCCATCGAGGAAGCCGCGCGCTACGACACCGCCTTGCAGGGCTTCCGCCGCGTCACCACCCGTCCGGTCACGATCGCCGACACCGAACTTCCCGCCGGGGCCCCGGTGTTCCTTGCCTTCGGCAGCGCCAACCGCGACGGCTCCCGTCACTCGCGCCCCGACGACTTCGACATCACCCGCCCCATCGGCAGCCGCCACCTCTCCTTCGGCTTCGGCACCCACACCTGCCCCGGCTCCCAACTCGCCCGCGAGCAACTGCGCGTCACACTGGAACAGTTGACCAGCCGTTTGCCCGGCCTACGCCTCGCGGAAGGTCAACGGATCACCATGCGCCCGACGTTGATCCACCGCTCCCCGGAGCGCCTCGAACTGGTCTGGTGACCTCCTGAGACACCCCCCCGACGCTGGGCGGTGCGGACTCACACGTCCAGCAACTCCCGCGCCGCCACCGGCACTCCTGTCTCCAGCGACCGGTTCGCCGCCAGCCCCGTCACCAGCGACCGTGCCCCATCCACCGCATCGGCGGCCCGCCCCAACTCGTCCGGGACGCGCTCACCGAACAGGTCGGCCAGCATCCGCACATCGCCTCCGCCGTGCCCGCCCTCGCCCGTCGTCACCTTCACCTCGCGCGGCCGCTCCCAGAAGCGGCGTACCAGCAGCTCGGTCCGGCCGGCCTCGTCGCCGGCTTCCGCGCCGTGCATGACCGGGCTCGCGCCGGTCGTGCGGACGTGGGGGCGGGTCCAGGTGGACTCCTCCACCAGCAGCTCGACGCGCCCCTCGCTGCCGTTGAAGGCGATGCGATAGCCCTCCCAGGGGGAGTAGGCCGTCAGGTGGTAGGTCAGGGTGGCGCCGGAGGCGTAGCGGACGAGGACCGCCATGTCGTCCTCGATGGTCACGCCGGGGCCGAAGACGTTCCGGTCGCGGTGGTAGCCGTCCTCCCGTTCGGCGTCCAGATAGAGCGATGTGAGGACGGGGGAGTCTTCGAGGTGCAGGGCGAAGGGGTCGATCCCGGCCGCCGGGGAGCCGTGGGCGCGGGTGTAGTCCCGGGCGAGGCCTCGGCGGCGGCCCGCCTCGTCGCCGTAGAAGAAGAGGCCGCCCTGGGCGAAGACGGTGTCGGGGTGCGTGCCGAGCCACCAGTTGACCAGGTCGAAGTGGTGGGTCGACTTGTGGACAAGCAGGCCGCCGGAGTTCGCCTTGTTGCGGTGCCAGCGGCGGAAGTAGTCGGCGCCGTGCCGCAGATCGAGCAGCCACTCGAAGTGCACCGAGCCGACCTCACCGATCTCGCCGCTCGCGATCAGCTCCCGTACGGCCGAATGCACCGGGTTGTAGCGGTAGTTGAAGGAGACACGCACCTCACGGCCCGTCCGCCGCCGGGCCTCCATGATGCGGCGGGCGCGCTCGGCGTCGGTGGTCATCGGCTTCTCGGTGACGACATCGCAGCCCGCCTCCAGCGCGCGCACGATGTAGTGGTCATGGGACCGGTCCACACCGCACACCACGACCAGATCGACCCGCTCGCGCCGCAGCATCTCCTCGAAGTCGTCGGCCGCGTACGCCGGCACGGGCGCGCGGCCCGGGTGGTCGGCCGCGATCCAGGCGTTGTGGACGGCCATGCGGTGCGCGTTCGGGTCGCAGAAGCCCACCAGGTCGATCCGCTCCGCGAAGGGTCCCGTCAGCGCCTCGGTGAACATCCGCGCACGGGCACCGAGCCCCACCACGGCGGCACGGCGGTGTCGCATGGAGGTGGTGCAGGGGTCTTGTTCTGACATCCGGACCTTCCCTAGGGTCATACAGGGGGTGGAAGCGCTTTCTAGTGAAAGAGGTGACCCACTCATGCCCCGAATCAGGACGAGGAAGTCCTGGAAACCCCGTGCGGCGGCCACCGCGCTGGCGCTCTGCGCGCTGCTCACCGGCTGCTCCGGACCGGACGGGTCGGGCAGTGTCGGCGGCGATGTCGTCCTGCGTTACACCTGGTGGGGCAACCCGGACCGGGCGGCCAGAACCCAGGCGGCCGTCGACCTCTTCGAGAAGCGGAACCCCGGGATCGACGTACAGACCTCCTTCGCCGGTTACGAGGCCTACAAGCAGAAGCTCGCCACCCAGGCCGCCGGTGGCGACGCGCCCGACGTGATGCAGCTCGACTACCGGATGATCGACCAGTACGCGTCCGGGGGCGTTCTCCTTGACCTCGCCGAGCAGCAACCGGCCCTGGACACGGCCGAGTTCGAGCCGGGACTCCTCGCCACCGGCAAGGTGGACGGCAAGCAGTACGCCGTGCCGCAGGGGCGCGGCACCGAGACCATGGTGTACGACACCGAGAAGTGGCGGGCCGCCGGCCTCGAACCGCCCCGCGTGGGCTGGACGTGGAGCGACTGGGCCGACGCCATGCGGAAGGTGGCGGAAAAGACGGGGGAGCCCGGCGGCACCGATCCCGGCCAGAGCGAGGACGCCTTCGAGATCTGGCTGCGCGGGCAGGGCAAGGGCCTGTACACCGAAGACAAGCAACTCGGCTTCGACGCCGCCGACTTGACTCGCTGGTGGACCTTCACCGACGAGCTGCGCCGCGAGGGCGCCGTCTCGCCCGCCGAACAGACCACGCAGCTCGACGGCACGGTCGAGAACACCCCGCTCGGCCGGGGCAAGGCCGCCTCGGACGTCAACTGGGACGCTCCCGCCAGTGGTTACCTCGCCCTCGTGCCCACCGGGATCTCTCTCGCCCCCACGCCGGCGGCCGAGGACGGCACCCCCGGCCAGTACTTCAAGCCCTCCATGTTCATGGGCGTGGCCGCCGACTCCGGCCACCCCGAGGAGTCCGCCCGGCTCGTCGACTTCATGCTCAACGACGACGAAGCCGCGAAGATCCTCGGCGCCACCCGGGGCATCCCCGTCAACGAGTCGATCCGCGCGGACATCGCGGCCGACCTCAAGGACTTCGACAAGACCATCTACGACTACCAGGCCACGGTCGAAGGAAAGCTCAACCCCCCGCCCCAGGCGCCTCCTTCGGGCGACAGCGCCCTGCAGACCACCTTCCAGCGCGACTACGACCAGGTCTCCTACGAGCGGATGTCCCCGCGCGAGGCCGCCGAGAACTACATCACCGAGGCGAAGGCGGAGCTGAGGTCATGACCAGCACGCAACTGCCGACCAGCGCACGAGGGACGGGAGTCACCCCGCCCGGCCGTTCCGCCCGGCGACGCCGACGCGAGGGCGCGGCCTGGGTGTTCCTGTCCCCCTGGGTGCTCGGGGCCTGCCTTCTGACCCTCCTGCCGATGGCCGTCTCGCTCTACCTCTCCTTCACCGACTACGACCTGTTCAACGCCCCCAACTGGGTGGGCCTGCGCAACTACACCCAGATGTTCACCGAGGACCCGCGCTACTGGCGCTCGGTGATGACGACCCTGATGTACGTCGTCATCGCTGTACCGCTCCAACTGGCCCTCGCCCTGCTGGTGGCCCTGGCCCTGAAGAACATGAAACGCGGGCGGGGCTTCTACCGCTCCGCCTTCTACGCCCCCTCCCTCCTCGGCGCCTCCATGTCCATCGCCCTGGTCTGGCGGGCGATCTTCAACGACGGCGGCACCGTCGACAACCTCCTCGGCACCGGCGGCTGGGTCAACCGGCCCGGCTGGGCGCTGCTCGCGGTGGCCCTGCTCACGGTGTGGCAGTTCGGCGCCCCGATGGTCATCTTCCTCGCCGGACTCCAGCAGATCCCGGGGGAGTTGTACGAGGCGGCCGAGGTGGACGGCGCGGGCGCCTGGCGCCGGTTCCTGTCGATCACGGTGCCGATGCTGTCGCCCGTGATCTTCTTCAACCTGGTCCTGCAGACCATCCAGGCCTTCCAGGTCTTCACCCCGGCCTTCGCCATCAGCGCCGGCAAGGGCGGACCCGCCGACTCCACCCTCTTCTACACCCTCTACCTCTACGACCGAGGCTTCGTCGCCTCCCACATGGGCTACGCCTCCGCCATGGCCTGGGTCCTGCTGCTCGCCATCGGCGCGGTCACCGCGATCCTGTTCCGCACCTCCCGCTCCTGGGTCTTCTACGCCTCCGAGGGGGACCGATGACGACCACCACCACGCCCTCAACGCCCGTCGTACGCAAGCCGGTTGCCTGGCGACGCGTGGCCCTGCACGTCGGCTGTCTGGCCGCGCTCCTCGTCATGCTGTATCCGCTGGCCTGGCTCCTCGCGACCTCCCTGAAGCCGGCCAACGAGGTCATCGCCAGCCTCGATCTGCTGCCGAGCCGTTTGGAATGGTCCAACTACGAGACGGCGCTCGACGGCGTCAACGACGTGTCCGTCGGCCGGCTGCTCGGCAACTCCCTGCTGATCGCCGGCGGCGCGGTCGTCGGTAACGTCCTGTCCTGCTCCCTGGCCGCGTACGCCTTCGCCCGCCTGCGATTCCGCTTCCGTGGACCGCTCTTCGCCTTCATGATCGCGACGATCATGCTGCCGCATCACGCCGTGCTGATCCCGCAATACATCATCTTCAACCAGCTCGGCATGGTGAACACCTACTGGCCGCTGATCCTGCCGAAATTCCTCGCCACGGAAGCCTTTTTCGTATTCCTCATCGTGCAGTTCATGCGCGGACTGCCCAGGGAATTGGAGGAAGCGGCACGAATCGACGGATGTGGACCGTTCCGGAGTTTCTTCTCGGTGATTCTTCCGCTGACCCGTCCCGCCCTGATCACCACCGCGATCTTCACCTTCATCTGGACCTGGAACGACTTCTTCACCCAGTTGATCTATCTCTTCTCGCCCGAGAAGTTCACCCTGACCCTGGCGCTCAGGTCCTTCGTGGACGCGTCGAGCACCTCGGCCTTCGGCCCGATGTTCGCCATGTCGGTGATCGCCCTCCTCCCGATCGTGCTGTTCTTCCTCGCCTTCCAGCGGTTCCTTGTGGAGGGCATGGCCAACTCCGGGATCAAGGGATAAGGGGTGAGCATGATGGGCACGAGCAGGGAACGGGAAGTGGGCGAGATCTTCGGTCCCCGTATGACGCTGTTCGCGGATGTGCTGAGCGTGGGGATCGCCGTGGCGGTGGTGAGCCTGCCGCTGGTGACACTGCCCGCCGCCCTCTCCACCGCCTGCGCGGTCCTGCGGGGCGTACGGGAGGACCGCCCGGCCACGGCCGGCCGGTTCCTCGTGGCCCTACGGCGGCGACTGCGGCCCGGCGATGTGGTTGCGGGGCTCGTGGCCCTCACCGGCCTGGCCCTCGTCCTCGCCGATCTGGCCCTCGCCGGTGCCGGCCTCCCCGGCGGCCGGGCCTTCGCCCTCCTCGCCGCCGCCATCGGCACCGGCGCCGCCGTGGTCGGCCTGCGCGCCTGCGGACGCCCCGAGTCGGTCGACGACTGGCCGGCTGCGGTGCGGGGAGCGGCCCGGGACGCGGTGCGCGATCCGGGCGGCAGCGGACTGGTCGTTCTGGCCGTGGCGACGGCCGCGTCGAGCGCCTGGATGCTGCTGCCGCTCGTGTTCCTCGTACCGGGGCTGCTGGCCTTGGCACTCACCGCAGTCGACGTACGCGGAAAAGCGGTCGCTCCGCAGGAAGGGGTGTGATGGGCTGGCGGCCCGGGTGACTTCTGGAGGGTGAGCGCAACGGTGAACAGGCGGCGGCGGAAGAAACTGTCGAAACGGCTGGTGCTGGCCGCGATGTTCGGTGACACCGCCGGTGTCGACGCGCTGCTGCGCGCCGGAGCCCCCGCGGAGACGACCGACGCCGAGGGGACGACGCCCCTCTACGCGGCATCCGTGCACGGAGCCGCCGACACGGTCCGCCGGCTGCTGGCGGCCGGGGCCTCGCCCGACATCGAGAGCGGGCGCGGCGCGGAAGGCACACCGCTGTGCGGTGCCGCGTGCTGGGGGCACACCGAAGCGGTGCGCGCGCTCCTGGCCCACGGCGCCGACCCGAACCTCCGCGAGGACCACGGCACGGGGGGCTCCCCACTCGACTGGGCGGCCACCGGCCCCCACCCCGAGACGACGGCCCTGCTGCTCGCCGCGGGGGCGCGTCCTTCGTAGAGCGCGTACGGACCGGTCAGAACGAGTAAGGCCCGAACCGTCCCCAGGCCACCACGGCCGCCAGGATCAGCGGCACCGCACTCGGGAGGATCGCCTGGTTCTCCTTGCGGCGGACGTGCACGTACGACCGCGCCGATCATGGTGACGACGAGACCGGTCGCCGCGAGCGGAACGAACACCGGGGCTATGTCGAGGACGGCCGGGAGGATCAGGCCAATGGCCGCCAGGGCCTCCAGAGCGCCGATGGTCTTGACCATGCGCGGAGAGAAGTCCTCGCCCCGGGCGAGGCCGGAGGCGGCCGGCTTCTCCTTGGACCGGGCGGTCTTCATCAGGCCGGCGGCGAAGAAGGCGCCGCGAGCAGGCTCGCGATGATCCAGAGGGTGACGTTCATGGCGGACTCTTCCGGTTTATGAATTGAGTATTCAAGAGAAGCGGGGCGATCGACGTAGGGTCGTGTGAGTTGAAGAGTCAAGTAATCCGGCGCTTGATCACTTGAAGCGGCACGTAGAGTGGGCGCCATGGAGACACCGCACCAGTCGCGTTGGCTGACCGATGAGGAGATGGAGACCTGGCACGCGCTGGCGGGCGTGATGGTCAGACTGCCGAGCGCGCTGGACGCGCAGCTGCAGCGGGACTCGGGCGTCAGCCACGTGGAGTACCTGGTGATGGCGATGCTGTCCCAGACGGAGGAACACACCCTGCGGATGAGCGACCTGGCCGGGTACGCCGGTTCGTCGCTGTCCCGGCTGTCCCATCTCGTGAAGCGGCTGGAGAAGAGTGAGTGGGTGCGCCGGGAGCCGGACCCCACCGACGGGCGCTACACGCTGGCCGTCCTCACGGACGCCGGATACGCCAAGGTCGTCGAGAGCGCGCCGGGCCACGCCGACGCCGTACGACGTTATGTGTTCGACGCTCTCACCAAGACCCAGCAGCGGCAGTTGCGGGACATCGGGCGACGCATCTGGCAGACCGTCGCGCCGGACGACCACTGCCTGCTGCCGCCGAACTGACCGGCTCACCACCCCTGGGGGCGGGGCGGCGGCTCGCGGCGGCCGCCTCAGTGGTCGGCCGGCGGGCCGGTCGTGCCACGGACCTCCAGGGCCGGGGTGGTCAGGACGACCTTGCCGGGGCGGGTCGGGTCGGCGATGCGGTCGAGGAGGCACTGGGCGGCGGCGCGGCCGACGTCGTGGCTTGCGTTGTCCACGGTGGTGAGCCAGAGGTGGCGCAGGCGTGAGACGTAGGTGTTGTCGTAGCCGACGAGGGAGAGGTCGCGCGGCACCTTCAGGCCCAGTTCCTCGGCGGCGGAGAGGGCGCCCACGCAGGCCATGTCGTTGAACGCCACGATGGCGGTGGGGCGTTCGGGGATGCCGAGCAGTCGGACCGTGGCGCGGTAGCCGCCCTCCTCCGTCAGGTCGCCCCGCTCGACGGCCGCCGTGTCGCTCAGCCCGTGCTCGCGCATCACCGTCTCGAAGCTGCGGCGGCGCAGCGCCCCGACCACGCCGTCCCCCGCGATGTGGGCGATACGCCGGTGGCCGAGGCCGATGAGGTGCTCGGTGGCGAGGCGGGCGCCGTGCTGGTCGTCGCCCGCGACGACATCCACATGCGGGAGCGTGGGCTCGCGGGCGCCCGCGACCACGGTCGGGATGAGACCGGCCGCCGTGCGCAGGGCCTCGGACGGCGGCAGGGTGCCGACCGCGATCAGCCCGTCGACCCGCAGCTCGGTGAAGGTGCGGGTGAGGTCCTCGCCGAGCCGCCGGTTGAGATGGCCGTCGGCCAGCAGCATGCGCAGACCGTTGTCGTGCAGGCGGGCGTTGAGGCCGTCCAGCAGCTCGACGAACCAGGGATTGCGCATGTCGTTGAGGAGGACGCCGACCGTGCGGGTGCGGCGCTCGCTCAGGCTGCGCGCGGCGGCGTTCGGCCGGTAGCCCAGCTGGTCCACGGCCGTCAGCACGGCATCGCGCTTCTCGGGGCGCACCTGGTCGGAGCCGCGCAGCACCAGGGAGACCAGTGACTTCGACACGCCGGCCCGCTCGGCGACATCGCGGATCGTCGGGGGTCTCATGGCGTGGACCGTTCCATAGCCGGAGCGTCGTTGTCAAAGGGGTTGACAGCTGCGAAGACGGCCTCGCACAGTGGGCGGCGTAGGCTCTGGAACGGTCCAAAACGAGGTCCGGGATTCCAGTGCGGGTCCGAAGAAGGGCAGTCATGGTGAGTGCGCTCGGTGTCGCCGTCGTGGGGTTCGGCTGGATGGGACGGGTGCACACCCAGGCGTACGCCCGGGTGCCGCACCACTTCCCGCAGCTGAGCCTGCGGCCCGAGCTGGTCACCGTCGTCGAGGAGGTGCCCGGCCGCGCCGAGGAGGCGGCCCGGCAGTTCGGGTTCGCCACGACCGCCCGCAACTGGCGCGAGGTGGCCGCTGATCCACGGATCCAGGCGGTCAGCATCACCGCGCCGAACTTCCTGCACCGGGAGATCGGCGTCGCCATGGCCGAGGCGGGCAAGCACATCTGGATCGAGAAGCCGGTCGGGCTGACCGCCACCGACGCCCGCGCCGTCGCCGACGCGGTCACGAAGGCCGGCGTCCAGGGCACCGTCGGCTTCAACTACCGCAACGCGCCCGCGGTCTCCGCCGCCCGCGAGCTGATCACCGCCGGTGAGATCGGCACGGTCACGCACGTCCGCATCCGTCTCTTCAGCGACTACGCCGCCCACCCGGAGGGCGCGCTGACCTGGCGGTACGAGCGGGAGCGCGGCGGCAGCGGCGTCCTCGGCGACCTCGCCTCGCACGGCGTGGACCTGGCCCGTTTCCTGCTCGGTGACATCGCCTCCCTCACCGCCGACACCGCGATCTTCGTCCCCGAGCGGTCCCGGCCCACCGGCGCCACCGCCGGCCACACCCGCGCCTCGGGCGGCGAACTGGGCCCCGTCGAGAACGAGGACTACGTCAACTGCCTGCTCCGCTTCGCGTCCGGCGCCCGGGGTGTCCTGGAGGCCTGCCGGGTCTCCGTCGGCGAGCAGAACAACTACGGCTTCGAGATCCACGGCACCAAGGGCGCCGTCTTCTGGGATTTCCGCCGCATGGGTGAACTGGGCCTCAGCAAGGGTGACGTCTACCAGGACCAGTCCGTCCACACCATCTTCGTCGGCCCCGACCACGGCGCGTTCGGCGCCTTCCAGCCGGGCTCCGCCAACGCCATGGGCTACGACGACCTCAAGGTCGTGGAGGCGTACAACTTCCTGCGCTCGATCGCCGAGGGCACCCCGCACGGCGCCACCTTGGCGGACGCCGTGCACAGCGCCACCGCGCTGGACGCCATGAGCCGCTCCGCCGAGACCGGGGCATGGGTGGATCTCTGAGCCCTTGAACCGTTCCCGTCCCCTGAACTGCCTCTGCCCGAACCTCAGTTGCGGACGAGCAGCTGGAAGTCGAAGGAGTAGCGCGAGGCCCGGTAGATGTGGGTGCCGTACTCGACCGCGCGGCCGGTGTCGTCGTACGCCGTGCGCTGCATGGTGAGGAGTGCGGCGCCCTCCGGGTCGCCGAGGCGGTCGGCCTCCTCGGGGGTGGCGATGCGGGCGCCGACGCTCTGGTGGGCGCTGTGCAGGGTGATGCCGGCGTTGCGCATCAACCGGTACAGGCCGGTCGACTCCAGATGCTCGGTGTCGAGGGCCAGCAGCCCGGCCGGGACGAAGTTGGACAGGAACGCCACCGGCTGGCCGTGGGTGAGGCGCAGTCGCTCGAAGAGGTGCACCTCGGCGCCCTCGGCGATGCCCAGGGCGGCCGCGACCTCGGCGGAGGCCGGCCGGATCTCGCTCAGCAGCACCTTGGTCGCGGGCTGCTGACCGGCCGCCTCCAGGTCGTCGTACAGGCTGCTCAGCTCCAGCGGCCGTTTGACCTGGCTGTGCACCACCTGCGTGCCGACGCCCCGACGGCGTACGAGCAGGCCCTTGTCGACGAGCGACTGGATGGCCTGCCGTACGGTCGGCCGGGACAGACCGAGACGGCCCGCGAGCTCGATCTCGTTGCCCAGCAGGCTGCCCGGGCCGAGCGCACCGTGCTCGATCGCCGACTCCAGCTGCCGGGCCAGCTGGTAGTACAGCGGCACCGGGCTGCTCCGGTCGACGCTGAGGCCGAGACTCCCTGTACTCCCCGTAGTCGCGCTGGTCACGCCCATGAGGGTATCCGTCCGTCCGGATGACAGGAACCCCTGTCATCGCATTGTCCTTACATGACCGGGAGGTGTGGCCGGAGAGGGTTCACCGGAGTGCCACCTGGGGGGCCATGGAGAGGCCGGTCAGAGGGCCCCTCGGAGTGACCGTCGGCGACTGTCGTCAGAGGTGGCGGCGCTGGTTGGCCACCTCGCGGTCGTACGTCACGCGCGCCTCGACGGCCGCCGGGCGGGAGGCGGTCTCCGCGACCGGGACGTCCCACCAGGCCTCCGCCGGGGGAGCGGTGGGCGCCGGGTCGGTCTCGACGTACACGCAGGTGGGCCGGTCCGAGGCGCGGGCCGTCGCCAGCGCGTCACGCAGCTCCTTCACGGTCTTGGCGCGGATGACGTCCATGCCCAGGCTGGCCGCGTTGGCCGCCAGGTCCACCGGGAGCGGGGCGCCGGAGAAGGTGCCGTCGGCGGCGCGGTAGCGGTAGGCGGTGCCGAAGCGCTCGCCGCCCACCGACTCGGAGAGGCCGCCGATGGAGGCGTATCCGTGGTTCTGGATGAGGACCAGGTTGACGGGCAGGCCCTCCTGGACGGCCGTCACGATCTCCGTCGGCATCATCAGATACGTGCCGTCCCCGACCAGCGACCAGACGGCCGTGCCGGGGGCCGCCTGCTGGACACCGATTCCGGCCGGGATCTCGTAGCCCATACAGGAGTAGCCGTATTCGAGGTGGTACTGGCGGGGGCTGCGGGCGCGCCACAGCTTGTGCAGGTCGCCGGGGAGCGAGCCGGCCGCGTTGATGACGACGTCCTCGTCGCCGACGACCGCGTCCAGGGCGCCGAGCACCTGGGTCTGGGTCGGTACGGCGTGCTCGTCGGCCGGGGTGTAGGCGGCCTCGACGATCTGTTCCCAGCGCTCCTTGCCGGCCCGGTACTCGGCCTCGTACGCCTCGCTCACCCGGTGGCCGTCCAGCGCCCCGGTGAGCGCCGCGAGACCGGCCTCCGCGTCGCAGACCACCGTCCGGGCGCCCAGCTTGTGGGCGTCGAAGGCGGCGATGTTGAGGTTGACGAAACGGACGTCCGGGCTCTGGAAGAGGGTGTTGGAGGCGGTGGTGAAATCGGTGTAGCGGGTGCCGACGCCGACGATCAGGTCGGCGGTGCGGGCGATGTCGTCGCAGACCGCGGTGCCGGTGTGGCCGATGCCGCCGAGGTCGGCCGGGTGGTCGTACCGCAGGGACCCCTTGCCCGCCTGGGTGGACGCGACGGGGATGCCCGTGGCGTCGACCAGCGCCTTGAGGGCGTCTTCGGCCTCGCTGTGGTGGATGCCGCCGCCCGCGACGATGAGGGGACGCCGGGCGGCGCGGATCGCCCGGACCGCCTCCGCCAGCTCGACCGGGTCGGGCGCGGGACGCCGTACGCGCCAGACGCGCTCGGCGAAGAACTCCTCCGGCCAGTCGTACGCCTCCGCCTGGACGTCCTGCGGCAGGGCGAGGGTGACGGCCCCGGTGTCGGCGGGGTCGGCGAGGACGCGCATGGCGTTCAGGGCGGCCGGGATCAGGGCCTCGGGGCGGGTGACGCGGTCGAAGTGGCGGGAGACCGGGCGCAGGGTGTCGTTGACCGAGACATCGGCCTCGGTGGGGTGCTCCAGCTGCTGGAGCAGCGGGTCGGCGGTGCGGGTCGCGAAGTAGTCGCCGGGGAGGAGGAGCACGGGCAGGCGGTTGATGGTGGCCAGGGCGGCGCCGGTGACCAGGTTGGTGGCGCCGGGGCCGATGGAGGTGGTGACCGCCTGTGCGGAGAGGCGGTTCAGCTGGCGGGCGTAGCCGACGGCGGCGTGCACCATGGACTGCTCGTTGCGGCCCTGGTGGAACGGCATCGTCTCCTCACCGGCCTCCAGGAGGGCCTGGCCCAGTCCCGCGACATTGCCGTGGCCGAAGATGCCCCAGGTCCCGGCGATCAGCCGGCGGCGTACACCGTCGCGCTCGGTGTACTGCGCGGACAGGAACCGCACCAGCGCCTGGGCGACGGTCAGACGGCGGGTGGGCTGGGACATCGGGACCTCACAGGGGCGAAGGGTTGTGTTGTGGGGGCGGGTCTTGTGTGGGACGGGGTTTCGGGTGCGGCGGGGCTTGCGTGGGACGGGGGTTTGGTGGGCGGCGGGGTTCGTGAGGGCCTTGCGCCACTTCTCGTGGGCGCCCTCCCGATCCTTGCCCACTTCGCCGCCGAGAAGCACGGTCGGCAGGGTGGAGGTCTCCAGGACCTCGGCCATGGCGTCGGGATCGTCGGTGACGGGCAGCTCGAGCCAGGTGTTTGTTCCCGCGGTTCCCCCACTCACCCGCAGACGAGGGCGAACCGCATGGTCACCCACCCGTCAGCAGCTCCTCGACTTCCCCTTCGGTAGGCATCGCCGCGGAACAAGCCAGCCGGGACGCGACGATCGCACCCGCCGCGTTGGCGTGGCGCATGATCTGCTCCAGGTCCCAGCCGCGCAGCAGCCCGTGGCAGAGGGAGCCGCCGAACGCGTCGCCCGCGCCGAGCCCGTTGACGACCTCCACCGGCACCGGCGGCACCTCGGCGACCGTGCCGTCGCGGTGGACGGCGAGGACGCCCTTGGGGCCCTGCTTGACGACGGCCAGCTCCGCACCGGCCTCCAGCAGCGCCTCCGCACATGCCCGCGGTTCGCGGACCCCCGTGGCGACCTCGCACTCGTCGAGGTTCCCGACGGCCACGGTGGCGTGCCGCAGGGCCTCGGCGTAGTACGGGCGGGCGGTCTCGGGGTCGCCCCAGAACATCGGCCGCCAGTCGAGGTCGAAGACGGTGATGCCGGACCTGCCACGGGCCTTGAGCGCGGCGAGCGTGGCCGAGCGGCTGGGCTCCTCGCTCAGACCGGTGCCGGTGATCCAGAAGATGCGGGCCGCGCGGATGGCGAAGCAGTCCAGTTCGTCGGTGCGGATCTCCAGGTCGGGGGCCTTGGGGCGGCGGTAGAAGTAGAGCGGGAAGTCGTCCGGCGGGAAGATCTCGCAGAACGTGACCGGGGTCGGGTACTCCGCCACGGGCGTGACGAACCGGTCGTCGACACCGAACTCCTTGAGCGCCTCGCGCAGAAACGTGCCGAAGGGGTCGTCGCCGGTCCGGGTGATCACGGCGGTGGTGTTGCCCAGCCGCGCGGCGGCCACCGCGACGTTGGCGGCCGATCCGCCGAGGAACCTTCCGAAGGACTCGACGCGTGCCAGTGGGACGCCGATCTGCAACGGATAGAGATCGATTCCGATACGGCCCATGGTGATCAGATCGAAGGATTCGGCGGACTCGGGCATGCGCGTCGCTCCTCGGGTGGGGGATGCGGGCCACCGGAGGACCGCGGCGCGCGGGGATGCGAGCACTCGGGTCCGGATGTATCCCAGGTGTAGGACCCGAAGCGACCCTCTGTCAAGGCTTTGTACTGACATCCTGACCTGCACGTGAAATGATGTCTTAACAAAGTCTTGACAGAGGGGCCCGCCAGGGGTTTGTATCCCGTCCCAACGAAACAGCGCAGTCGGCCTACCGGCACAATGATCCGGACTTTCGAAGTCCGGGCCCGCGCGGGCACTCCGCCCGACGCTGTCCCGTTCCCTTTCCCCCTGTCGCACAGTGAGGTGCAGGAAAGATGGACCGCACGTTTCACCTCCGCTCACGCAGAGTGGCCCCCTTTTTCGCCATGGCCGCGGCATCCGCGCTGCTGATAGCCGGCTGCTCCAGTGGTTCCGGCGGCAAGGAGTCCGAGGAAGGCGGGGCAGACGCCTCCGCGGGCAAGGCCGACACCGCCCGGATGAAGGTCGCGCTGGTCACCCACCAGGCCCCCGGCGACACCTTCTGGGACATCGTCCGCAAGGGCGCCCAGGCGGCGGCCGACAAGGACAACATCGAGCTCATCTACTCGGCGGACCCGAACGCCGGCAACCAGGCCAACCTGGTGCAGAACGCGATCGACCAGAAGGTCGACGGCATCGCCATCACCCTCGCCAAGCCCGACGCGATGAAGGACGTCGTGGCCAAGGCGACGAAGGCGGGTATCCCCGTGGTCGGCCTGAACTCCGGTCTGAGCGACTGGCAGAACCTCGGTCTGATGTCCTTCTTCGGGCAGGACGAGAGCGTGGCGGGCGAGGCGTTCGGCAAGCGGCTGAACGACGTCGGCGCCAAGAAGGCCGTCTGTGTCGTGCAGGAGCAGGGCAACGTCGGCCTGGAGCAGCGCTGCGCGGGTGTGGAGAAGACCTTCGAGGGCGATACCGAGATCCTCAACGTCACGGGCACCGACATGCCGTCCGTGAAGTCGACCATCACCGCCAAGCTCAAGCAGGACACCGCCATCGACTACGTGGTCGCCCTCGGTGCCCCCTACGCCCTGACCGCGGTCCAGTCGGTCGCGGACGCGGGCAGCAAGGCGAAGGTCGCCACCTTCGACCTGAACAAGGAGCTGACGGACTCGATCAAGAGCGGTGACATCGCGTTCGCGGTGGATCAGCAGCCGTACCTGCAGGGCTACCTGGCCGTGGACTCGCTGTGGCTCTACAAGAACAACGGCAACTACAGCGGCGGCGGCGAGGAAGCGGTGCTGACCGGCCCCGCGTTCGTCGACGAGAAGAACGTCGACACGATCGCCAAGTTCGCCGCGAAGGGTACCCGGTGATCTGAATGACCCAAGCAACGGCACCGGCGGCGAGTTCCTCGCCGCCGGCTCCGCCGGCCGGCACGCAGAAGGACGGGCGCACCGTGCAGCGCTCGCTCGGGCGCCGGTTGATGGCCCGCCCCGAGGTCGGCGCGCTGATCGCCGCGATCGGTGTGTACGTCTTCTTCTTCTCGGTGGCCCCGTCCTTCCGCGAGGCCAGTTCGCTGGCGACCGTGCTCTACCAGGCCTCCGTCATGGGCATCATGGCGATCCCGGTGGCCCTGCTGATGATCGGCGGGGAGTTCGACCTGTCCGCCGGTGTCGCGGTCACCACCTCCGCGCTGACCGCCGCGATCATCAGCTTCCAGCTGACGGTCAACGTGTGGACCGGTGTCTTCGTCGCGCTGATCGTGTCGTTGGCGGTGGGCGCGTTCAACGGCTGGCTGCTGATCAAGACCGGGCTGCCCAGCTTCCTCGTCACGCTCGGGTCGTTCCTGATCCTGCAGGGCTCGAACCTGGCGGTGACGAAGATCTTCACCGAAAATGTCGCCAGCGACTCCATCAGCGACATGGACGGCTTCGACCAGGCCAAGAGCGTCTTCGCCTCCGAGATCGGCATCGGCGGCGTCGATGTCAAGGTCACGGTCTTCTACTGGCTGGCCTTCGCGGCGATCGCCACCTGGCTGCTGCTGCGTACCAAGTTCGGCAACTGGATCTTCGCGGTCGGTGGCAGCAAGGACAGTGCGCGGGCCGTCGGCGTGCCCGTGAACTTCACGAAGGTCGCCCTGTTCATGGGTGTCGGCGCGGGCGCCTGGTTCGTCGGGATGCACCTGCTGTTCTCGTTCAACACGGTCCAGTCCGGTGAGGGCGTGGGCAACGAGTTCCTGTACATCATCGCGGCGGTGATCGGCGGCTGTCTGCTGACCGGCGGTTACGGCTCGGCGGTGGGCCCGGTGATCGGTGCCTTCATCTTCGGCATGGTCTCCCAGGGCATCGTCTACGCCAACTGGAACCCCGACTGGTTCAAGGCCTTCCTCGGCGTGATGCTCCTGATCGCCGCCCTCGTCAACTTGTGGGTCCGCAGCCAAGCGACCCGGAGGTGAACCACCCCATGACCAACACCAACGGATCCGCGGCCAACGGTGCGCCCGCGAAGGACGTCACCAAGGACACCGGCAAGGACACCGGTAAAGACACCGGCAAGGATGTCGTCCACGACGCGGCGCCCGGCCAGGACAAGCCGATCGTCGAACTGCGCGACGCGGGCAAGGCCTACGGCAACATCCGCGCCCTGCACGGTGTGAACCTCACCGTCCACCCCGGCAAGGTCACCTGCGTCCTGGGCGACAACGGCGCCGGCAAGTCCACCCTCATCAAGATCATCTCGGGTCTGCACCAGCACACCGAGGGCGAGTTCGTCATCGACGGCAAACCGGTGCGCTTCTCCACCCCGCGCGAGGCGCTGGACGCGGGCATCGCCACCGTCTACCAGGACCTGGCGACCGTGCCCCTGATGCCGGTGTGGCGCAACTTCTTCCTCGGCTCGGAGATGACCAAGGGGCCTTGGCCCGTCCGCCGCCTCGACATCGAGAAGATGAAGAAGACGGCCGACGAGGAACTGCGGAACATGGGGATCGTCCTGGACGACCTCGACCAGCCCATCGGCACCCTGTCCGGCGGCCAGCGCCAGTGCGTCGCCATCGCCCGCGCCGTCTACTTCGGCGCCCGCGTCCTGATCCTGGACGAGCCCACCGCCGCCCTCGGCGTCAAGCAGTCGGGCGTGGTGCTGAAGTACATCGCCGCCGCCCGCGACCGCGGCCTCGGCGTCATCTTCATCACCCACAACCCTCACCACGCCTACATGGTCGGCGACCACTTCAGCGTCCTGCGCCTGGGCACCCTCGAACTCAGCGCCGCCCGCGACCAGGTCAGCCTCGAAGAACTCACCAACCACATGGCCGGCGGCACCGAACTCGCCGCCCTCAAACACGAGTTGGCCCAAGTGCGCGGCGTCGACGTCGAGGAACTCCCCGAGGAGGAGGACCTCACCGCACCCGTGGTCTCCTCGAAGGACGGGGCTGCGTAACGGTGGCGGCTGCTCCCGGCGGGCAGCCACGCCGATGACGACGGCCGGGTCGTCAGGACGACTTTCCTGGTACGACGGCCCCTTCTGCCGAAGGGGCGTCCAGGAAGGGCATCCTGACGATCGCGGCCGCTCGTGCTGACGGTGCTTCAGGCGGCGAGTCCGCTGCCGATCAGTGCGGCTCAAGAGCCCGGAACCCGCGTTTCAGCGCTGTGCCAAGCCGTTTGACGGTGTCTCTTCGATTCGCGCACTTGGCTGGCGATCGCCTTGATGTTCGGTTACCGGGCCGTCACCATGAGGTGTGCCGCCCGGAGCCGTACGCCCGAGGAGACGCCTATGGACAGGTACGAGCAGCCCTTCGCCACGAGCGTCGTCAGGGACTTGCACGACACCTCACTCGGTGAGGTGCCGGAGTCCGCTCAGGATTCGACCATGGCAAGGATGCTCGCAAACGGCGGAGAGCCGGTGGCCGCCTTCCAGTCGTCGCTCTGACCGGCCTGGCCGGAACGACCAGGGATCGTACCGGTGACGGTGGCGCGGCCCTTCCGCCAGTTTGTGATCAAGGTGCACAGCCGTTGCGATCTGGCCTGTGACCACTGCTACGTCTACCAGCACGCCGACCAGAGCTGGCGCGGGCGTCCGGTGACGATGTCGGAGGAAACGTTCCGTCGTACGGCCGAGCGGATCGCCGAGCATGCCGCCGCACACCGGCTCACCCGCGTCCATGTCGTGCTCCACGGCGGCGAGCCCCTGCTCGCCGGTCGGGAACGACTACGCGGCTTCGCCCGCGACCTGCGCTCGGCGCTGCGCGACGTGGCAGAACTCGATCTGCGCATGCAGACCAATGGACTCCGACTGGACGACGAGTTCTGCGCGATGCTCGTCGACGAGTCCATCGGCACCAGCATCTCGCTCGACGGGGACGAGGCGTCCAACGACCGGCACCGGATCAGACGGGACGGCTCCGGCTCCTACCGGGATGTGGTGCGCGCGGTGCGCCTCCTGGCCGCACCGGCGTACCGCGGTGCCTTCGGCGGGCTGCTCTGCACGATCGATGTCGAGAACGACCCGGTGGAGGTGTACCGGGCGCTGGCCGAACTCCGCCCGCCCGCCATCGACTTCCTGCTGCCGCACGCCACCTGGGAGTCCCCGCCGCCCCGCCCCGGCGGAGAGAGCGGCTCCGAATACGCCGACTGGCTGATCGCCGTGCACAAGCAGTGGACCGCGGACGGCATGCCGATGCGGATCCGGATGTTCGAGTCGATCAGCCGCCTGAGCCGCGGCCGCGGCAGCCTCACCGAGGCACTGGGGTTGGGCAGTTCGGACCTGCTCGTGGTGGAGACCGACGGCGCCATCGAGCAGGCGGACTGGTTGAAGACGGCCTATCCGGGAGCCCCCGCGACCGGCATGCACATCGCTACCCACCGCCTGGGGGAGGCCGCCGAACACCGGGGCATCCAGGCCCGCCGCGCCGGACTGGACGGGCTGAGCGCGCAGTGCCGCGCCTGCCCCGTCGTGTCGGTCTGCGGCGGCGGCCTCTACGGACACCGCCACCGTAGGTCCAACGCCTTCGACAACCCTTCCGTCTACTGCGCGGACCTGCTGAAGATCATCGAGTACGTCCAGACGACGGAACGCAACGACGCCGACGTCCGCCACGGCTGGCACGGCCTGTCCTGGACCCACTTCGACGAACTGGCCGCCGGGTACGGCAGCTCGGCGGCCGTCCGGTCACTGGCCGCGGCACAGAACAGCCAGCGACGGGCGTTGCTGGCGGCCGCCCGCCGTGCGGACACCCAGGGCCCCGGGCTGGGGCCAGGTACAGCTACAGCTACAGCTACAGGGCTGGGGCCAGGTACAGGACTGGGTCCAAGTTCAGGTACCGGGCTTGGCCCGGGGATCGGCGGCTCGGCGGATTCGGCACGCGGCTGGGAGGCGATCCTCGCCCTGCCCGCCGCCGCACTGGACGTGCTGCTGGCCGACCCGTATCTACGCGTGTGGGCCCTCGCCTGCGGCCAGTCGGTGCGACGGCGGGCCGAGGGCCACCCGGCCGAGGCCGCGCTGTCGGCCGTCGCGCGCACCGGCGGGCAGCTGACCCTGGCCGTCCCACTGCGGCACGGGCCCGAGGGCTCGGCGATCCATCTGCCCGGCGTCGGGCGGCTGTTGCTGCGTACCGACAGCCGCGATCGGCTGTCCCGGACCGTCACTGTGACGGCTGCCGACACCGCGATCACTGTCGAAGGGCGCACCCTGGGCCGGGAGCAGCCGCCGGAAAGCATGATCTGGCAGCCGCTGCGGCAGCTGTCCGCGGACGGGTTGGAAGTGGCACTGGACGACCTGGATCCCTCCCGTGACTGTTATGGCTACCAGCCCCGGCCCCGACTGGCCGAGGCCGAATTCCGACGGTGGGAGGCGATGTTCGGGGAAGCCTGGCAGCTGATCCGGACCGAATACCCCGACTACGCACAGGGGATCGCCGCCGGCCTGACCACGGTGACCCCGCTCGCGCCCGCACCGTCCGGAGACGACGTCAGCGCCACCTCCCGGCACGCTTTCGGGGCGGTCGGCATCGCGCTGCCCCGCTCGGCCGAGGACCTGGCCATGCTGCTCATCCACGAGTACCAGCACGTCAAACTGGGCGCGATGCTCGACATGTTCGACCTGCTCGACGGCCTCGACGAGCGCCGCTACCGAGTGCTGTGGCGGCCCGAGCCCAGGCCGCTCGACGCCATCGTCCAGGGCGCGTACGCCCATCTCGCGGTCGCCGATGTGTGGCGGATCAGGGTCCGCCGCGGTGCGGCCGGTGTCGGCGCCGCCCTGTACGAACGCTCCCGCGTGGAGGCGGACAAGTGGCGTACGGCCGTGCTGGACGCCCTTGCCACCGTGGCCGGAACCGGCTCCTTGACCGCACTGGGGCACCGCTTCGTGCGCGGGCTTCGGGGCGAGGCCGAAACGCTGGGTGGAGTGGCCGAAACCGGTCCGATCGCGGTGTAATGGTCAGCCAACTCCCGTTCCCCGCACCGGTGTCCGGTACAACTTGCACTGGCCCAACCCCTGGCACCGGCAGTGGTTTTCGCGTTCCAATGGATTCCGGAGGAGATCCAGCTGCGATGTCCGGGGCCTGGGAGGGGCCCGCGGTGGGCTACGGGGGAGGGGAAAGGCGAGTCCATGGTTCAGGTGGCTTCTCGAGCAACTCAGTCTGCGGATTCCTCCGATCCGTACGTGTTCTTCATGAGCTACGCACGGACACCGCTGGCGGGGGTGCGGGTCAAAAAAGACGCGTCGGATGTGGCGCTGGAGCAGTTCCATGTCCAGTTATGCAGCGACATCATGCAATTGACCGACCACGACGGTCAGGAATTGCCCGGGTTCCTGGACAGGAGAATGCATCCCGGCGACGACTGGGAGGGCAGACTCAAACAGGCCCTGGCCACCTGCCGGGTCTTCGTACCGATCTACAACAGTCGGTACTTCAGGAGAGAATGGTGCGGAAAGGAATGGGACGCCTTCGCGCGGCGTCAGCAGCTCCGTACCAGGCCGTACACGGGCAACGCGATCATCCCCGTCCTCTGGGTGGGAGAGCAGCATCTGACTCTGCCGACCGTGGCGGCCAAGGTGCAGTACGCCCACTCCGATCTGGGTAAGGATTACCTGCAGTCCGGCCTCTACGGACTGAAGCAGGCGGGCCGCCACGCCAAGTACCGCAGCTCTGTATGGGCGCTCGCCCAGATGATCGTCAAAGTGGCTCAGCAGACCAGCCTTGAACCGTGTGACGTGGAGCTGTTCAGTGACCTCCGGAACGTCTTCGAGGGGGAGTAGCGGGATGCCGATGTTCTTCTTGAGCTATGCGCGGGTTCCTGCTCCCCGACACCGGGACATCTCGCAGGACCCCAATCGTCTGGTTTTCCAGTTCTTCGACGAACTGTGCGGGAAAGTGGCGCGCCACGCGAGAGTGTCGCGGGAGGAGGCCGGTTTCGTCGAGCGGCCCGGGGCACCGGGGGAGAAGTCGATCAAGGCGCTCCTCGGCTGCCAGGTCTTCGTCCCGCTGTACTCGAAGCGGTACTTCAGTAATCCGCAGTGCGGGCGGCAGTGGACCGCCGTCACCCAGGGAACCGCTCAAGGGGCTCGGCCGAGTATCGTCCCGGTGCTGTGGACGCCGTATTCGCCCACGTCGCTCCCCGAGAGGGTCAAGGAGCAGTACCCCGAAATGCCGGAAGGCTTCGGTGAAGCCGCCGAGAACTACGCCTCCATGGGGCTGCACCGACTGCTCGACCAGGTGCTCGACCTGGGTGAACGGCCGGACCAGGAGGACGAGCACACGGCGGCGCAGTTCTCCGCCCAGGTCGCCCAGATGACCGACTGGCTCGCCAGGCGCATCGTCGATGAGGCGGCCACGGTGCCCAGGCGGCCCCGGATGTTCTCCGGCGGGGGGCGGGCGACCGAACCGACCACACTGGCCGGGCTGGACGATGCCTTCGCCGACCCGCCCTTCGCCTCACCGCTGCACATCACCGTGCTCGCCCCGACCGAGGAACAGTTACCGGTCGGCCGTGACAACACGCGCTATGGGCCACGTGTCGACGACTGGCGGCCCTACGGCCAGGCGGTGGGACCTCTGGTCGAGCAGGTGGAGGCCCTGGCCCGCAATCTCGGCTTCGAGCCCACCGTGCATCCCTTCCACAAGCATCAGGCCGAGCTGAGGAGCGCGGAGATCCCGACGGCTCCCTGGATTCTGGTCGTGGACCCCTGGGCCTTGGAGAATCCCCAAATGGCAAGCCAGGCACGGGAGTTCGACAGGGCCCGGCAACCGTGGACGGGGGTGCTGAGTACCCTGGCGGGGGACGATCTGCAGACCAAGGAGCAGTCCGATCGACTGCGCGGGCTGCTGCTGACGCACTTCCCCCGCTTCCTCAGCGAGGGCCGGGCGGGGGAGCAGGAAGCGGTACGCGGTCTGGCCGGGGCGGATGTCTTCACCCGCTGGTTCAGCGAGCTGGCTGAGGCAACCAAGATCCGCTATTTGCGGTACATTCATTCGCAATTATCCCGGAGCGGCGCTGACGCCCGGGATGTTCCGGAATCCGGTGCGGACCTGCCACGACGGCCCGACGCCGGCAGGGGCAACGGGGCACCGAGCGACGGACGTCGCATGGAGGGCAGGCCATGACCGGCGACGACGCGGGCAGGATTATCACGTTCTACTCGTACAAGGGCGGTACGGGACGGACGATGGCGCTCGCCAACACGGCCTGGATTCTGGCGTCCGCGGGCAAGACCGTCCTGGTCGTCGACTGGGACCTCGACGCTCCGGGTCTGGACCGCTTCCTGCACCCCTTCCTGCATGAGAGTCAACTGCGGACCAAGCCAGGGGTGCTCGAACTATTCAGCCGTTCAATGCAGCGTCAGGCCGAATTCGGTGCTGGGCCGTCGGCCGGGGCCGACATCTGGTCGACCGACGGGATCCCCCTCAACAGCTGCCTCATTCAGGTCGACTGGGACTTCCCCGTAGGAGGTCAGCTCTACTATCTTCCGGCCGGTACGAAGAACAAGGGCTACCTCTCCGCGTTCTCACAGTTCGACTGGAAGCCCTTCATGGACGGGGACCTGCCCACCAGGTTCCTGGAAGGTCTGAAGCGTGAGTTCGTGGAGAACTTCGACTACGTCCTCATCGACAGTCGTACCGGCCTCAACGACATCTCCGACATCTGCACCGTCAGCCTGCCGCACACCCTGGTCACCTGCTTCACCCCGAGCAGCCAGAGCATCGAGGGCGCGGCGGGTGTCGCCGAACGCATCGACGGCATGTACCAGAACCGAGGCATTCGGATCCTTCCTGTCCCCATGCGGGTGGAGAACGCCGAGGCCGACCGGCTGGACGCAGCACGCGGGCAGATCCAGTACCGCTTCGACCGGATCGTGCGCAAGCACATCACCGACCGGGATCCGGACGACTACTGGGGCAGCGTGGAGATCCCCTACCGGCCCATCTATTCCTACGAGGAGACGCTGGCTCCGTTCCGTGAGCAGCCCGGCGACCCGAAGAGCCTGCTCGCCGCCTACGAGAGGCTGACCGCGGTCATCACGGACGGTCACGTCGACTCGATGCCACGCATCGACGAGCCACTGCGCCGCAAGACGCTCGACCGGTACACCCGCCATCGCCCGCCGCGCATCTCCGATGTGTACGTCAGCTTCGTTCCCCAGGACCGGAGTTGGGCCAACTGGGCGGGCGCCGTCCTGGAACAGGCCGGCTTCAAGGTCCATCTGGCACAGGAGGGCATGGCCGATGGGGCCCAGGTCAGGGACGAGGTCGAACGTGGTGTCGAGTCGGCTTCGCACACCTTGTTCATCTTCTCCGACACCTATCGCAGGTCGTCCCGCTTCCGCACCACGTGGGAAGCGGTCTACGCGGAGAGCGACCGACGTGCGCACCAGCTGGTCGCGATGCAGATCGACCCACAGGTGTCGTTGGAAGCGCCCTTCAGGGAACAACTCGTCGACATGACACGCTGCGAAACCGGAGAAGAGGGGCGAGACGCCCTGTTGACCTGGTTCGGCCGAAGCACCGAATCGCTGACGCACAGCCACTTCACCGGGACCGAGCCGGAACTGCCTCGATTCCCGAACACCGAACCCCTGGTTTTCGGGATTCCGTTGCGTACGTCGTCCTTTACCGGCCGTACGCAACTGCTGGAGGAGATCCGGGAGAAGCTGTCGAAGGACGAGACCCATGCTCTCGTACTCAAAGGCATGAGCGGGGTGGGGAAGACCCTGCTGGCCCAGGAGTTCGCGCACCGCTACCAGAGCGACTACGACATCGTTTGGCACATCCAGGCTGAGCAGAAGATCCTGGCCGTCGAACGGTACGCCGCCATGGCCGAGGAGCTCGGTCTGCCCGTTCGGACGAATCCGAGCGACACAGCCAGGAACGTGTACGAGGTACTCAACGAGAGTGACAAGTACGACAGTTGGCTGCTGATCCTGGACAACGTCACGGAGGCTGACCACCTGCCCGACTACATGATGGACGGCCGACGTGGCCATGTCCTGGTCACCAGCCAGCGCGCCGAGGGCTGGGGACGATTCGTGGACACCGTCGAGGTGCCCGTCTTCGAGCGGAACGAGAGCATCGCCCACCTGCACAGCCGACTGCCCGACTGTGACTGGCCAGAGGCCGACCAGATCGCCGAAGCCCTGGGCGACCTGCCGATCGCGATCGAGCGGGCCGCCGCGTACATCGAGCAGACCAGAGCCGATGTCCGCGGCTACATCAAGCAACTCCAGCCCCAAGCCACCGGAGCCCCCGACGACAACCAGGTCGGCGGGCTCGTCAAGTCGAGCACCAACACCTGGGAGTTCGGTCTCCGGCAGCTGAGGAACAGTTTCCCGGCGGCGGTGAAGCTCCTGCAGATCTGCTCCTACTACAGTCCCGAGCCGATCTCCATGGACCTGCTGGAGGGCTTCGAGATCTCCCAGGCGCTGGGCGGGGTTCTCACCGTCTCACGTGCCTACAAGGAGCTGAGCAAGTTCTCGCTGGTCACGGTGGACCGCAGGGCACGTACCGTGACGGTGCACCGGATGATGCAGAGCGCCATGCGGGAGGACATGACCGAGGCGGAGCGCGAGGCGGCCCGGGGGGTCGTCTATCGCTCGCTGATCGCCGCGAGACCGAGCGGGGATGACCCGGAGAACCCCAACACCTGGGAGAAGTACCGCATCATCTGGCCGCATCTCGGTACGGCCTGGGCCGAGGTCGCGCCCGACGAAGGCATCAAGGAACTCTTCGTGGACCGGGTCCGCCAGCTGCGCCGCCGGGGCGAGCTGAGCCAGGCGATGGACTACAGCCACAAGCGAGTGACCGCGTGGTCGGTGGAGGGGTCGCCGGACGAACGCTGGACGCTGCACATGCGCTTCCAGATCGCCAACATTCTGCGCGCCCAGGGAAGATACGAGGAGTCCCTCGCCGTGGACCAGGACGTCCTGGACCGACAGCGCGCTGTGTTCGGTGACGAGAACGACCAGCACATCCTCATGACCACCAGTAGCATCGCGGCCGACCTGCGAGGGCTGGGCCGGCTGAAGGAGGCTCTACGGTACGACGAGGAGACGTATGGGAGGTACGAACAGAACTACGGAGAGGACCACGCGCGCACTCTCAGTGCGGCCAACAACCTCGCTGTCGCCCTGAGGCTCTCCGGTGACTACTCCAGGGCCCGCGCCTACGACCGCAGGACGCTGGAACTCCGTGAGTCGATCCAGCTCCACGACCACCCTCTGACCATCGAGTCATCGGTGAACCTGGGCCGTGACCTGCGTGACTGCGGAGAATACGAGGAGTCCGTCACCCTGTTGCGGCTCGCCTACGAGCGCTGTCTGCGCAATCCTCGGCTTACCCAGGGGTCGCCGACCGTGCTGAACACGGCCAAGGGCCTGGCTGGTTCCCTGCGCAGGGCGGGACGGGCGGCGGAGGCCGAGGAGCTCGTGCGGCATGTGATGAGAAGCACCCCCGACGACGAGCAGCAGTCGTCCTCGGAACAGCTGCTGCTGCAGATGAGCCTGGCCGGTGACATGGCTGCCCAGGGCCGCGTCGGCGAGGGCCTGGAGCTGATCGGCACGGTTCAGGCAGGCCTGAGAGACAGCCTGGGGGAGAGCCACTCCCATACGGTGGCCTGCTCCGTCAACTACGCGGTCATGCTGCTCCATGACGTGGGGTCCATTCGCCTGGAAGCGGCCGTCGAGGCAGAGGAGTTGTTGCGCCGGGCGCAGGAAAGCTTCTCCAGACTCAATGGCGAGCACCATCCCTATACGCTGATCTGCCGCGCGAACCTGGCCGTCGCGGAGGCAGCGCTCGGCAGGTGGGCTGACGCCCGTATGACCAGCCATGCCGCGTACCAGGCGCTCAAGGAGGTTCTCGATCCCCTGCACCCGTCGACTCTGACCTGTGCGGGCAACCTCGCTGTCATCCTGAGTCATCTGGGCCGGTCCGACGAGGCCCACACCAAGCACCACGCCACGGTGGCCGCGCTGATCAAGCGCATCGGCGAGGATCATCCCCGGACGTACAGCCTGAAGGAATGGAGACTCAGCTGTCTCGACCTGGAGCCGCACCCCATCTAGCCATGACGAGTGTGGCTGTGCGGTCGTCGCC
>NZ_JBHVDX010000073.1:0-42007 GCF_042802555.1 Streptomyces sp. NPDC057474
GCCGGAGTGCGCGTCCTGGACCTGACCCGGGTCATCGCGGGCCCGGTCGCCACCCGCACGCTCGCCCTGCTGGGCGCGGACGTCCTGCGCGTCGATCCGCCGGGGATGCCCGAGATCCTCGACCAGCACGCCGACACCGGTTTCGGGAAGCGGTCGGCGACGCTCGATCTGGCCGCGGACCCGGGGGCCTTCGAGGCACTGCTCGCCGACGCGGACGTCGTCGTCACCGGCTACCGGCCCGGCGCACTGGACCGCTTCGGGCTGTCGCCCGAGGCGCTGACCGAACGCCGGCCGGGACTGGTCGTGGCGCAGCTCTCGGCGTGGGGCGCGTACGGGCCGTGGGCCGGGCGGCGGGGCTTCGACAGCCTGGTGCAGGTGGCCTCGGGGATCGCGACGGTCGAGGGTTCCGTGGAGCAGCCGGGCGCCCTGCCCGCGCAGGCCCTGGACCACGGGACGGGGTATCTGCTGGCGGCGGCCGTACTGCGGGCGCTCACCGAGCGGTTGGACGGGGGCGGCAGTCGCGTCGTCCGGCTGGCGCTCGCGCGTACGGCGGCCTGGTTGACGGACGGCATCGAGCGCGGTCCGGACGGGGTCGATGTCTACGACGGGCCGGCTGCGTGGCTCGCCGAGCGGGACAGTCGGTCGGGTCGGCTGCGGTACGCGCTGTCGCCGGTGTCCTTCGAGGGTGGGCCGGGTGACTGGGCGCGGCCGCCGGGGCTCTGGGGAGCGGACGAGCCGCGCTGGGGTTGAGTCACCGGAAGCCCTGAACCGTATGTATGGCCGGAATGTCGAACTGCCAGTTGTTTTCCGGCACTTGCCCAGTTCTGGTGCGACTGGTGAACTTTTCGGGGTGAGCCTGACGAGACGGACGGCGGAGGCGGCGGAGGCTGGGGCGGATGAACCCGAGCGACGACCTGGGGGGCGGGCCGGACGGCGAACCGGACGGCCCGGCGGTGGGACCGGCGGTGGGACCGGCCGGGCCGTCGTCGTGCTCGTCCTGGTGGCCGTCGGTGCGCTGATACCGCTGTTCGGCCCGCGTGTCGCGCTGGACGGCACGGGTGAGGCCGGGGCTCCCGGGGCCGGTGGGATCGCTCTGTTGCGGGCGGTGTCGCTGGCAGCGCTGTGTGTGCCGGTGGGCGAGCTGTTCGTGGCGTGGCTGGTGCGGCGGGTGCCGGGCGCGCCCGGGGAGGCTCCGCGCGGTTGGGCGCCGTGGGCGGCGGGGGCCGGTTTCGTGGCCTCGCTGGGGCTGGCCTCGGTCGTGGCCACGGGCAATCTGGTGCCGGACTCCCCCGCCGACATGGACGTGGGCGGCCTCTACGAGACCCGGGACGGCAAACTCGCGCTCCTGGAGGTCAACGCCTTCGCGGCGGCCGGTCTGCTCGCGCTCTCCCGCAGGCCTGCCGCCCAGGCGCTGCCCCTGGCTGCGATCGTCGTCGCGGAGGCGCTGCGCGCCCACCCCAGCACGGAGTACAGCCCGCTCATCGGCACCGGTCTGACCCTGGTGCACCTGGCGGGCGCGGCGCTGTGGGCGGGCGGACTGCTCCACGTCCTGCGGACGCTGCGCACGCGCGCGTGGCGCTCGACGGAGGCGGGGGCCGCGTTGTTGGGCCTCTACGCGCGCGTGGCCGCTGTTCTGCTCGCCGCCATCACCGCCACCGGCGTGTGGAGCACGCTGCGCCGGATGCCGCCGGGCACGGTCCTCGACCAGCTGACGGAGACGGCGTACGGGCGCGCCCTGCTCGCCAAGGTGCTCCTCGTGGCCGCCGTCGCCGGTCTCGCCCTCTGGGCCCGGCTGCGGCTGCGCCGCGCGACCGGCGATCCGCGCGACGCCTGCGCTCCCGCGCGCGCGGAGGTGGCGGTGCTGGGCGCGGTCGTCGCGGTGTCGGCACTGCTGACGGCGCTGCCGGTGCCGATCCGCTGGTGAGCGGTGCATGGGCAGGCCGAGAGTTGGTGAGCGGCGTGTTGGGCAGCCGAGAGTTGGTGAGCGGCGTGTCGGTGAGTGGGCGGCGTGTGAGTGAGCGGCGGCAGGCGGCCTCGGGGACGTCCTCCACCCGCCATGTCGTACGGAGCGTGGATGGTGGTGGCGCGTATGGCGGTGGATCCTTCGTGCAGTCGTGCAGTCGTGCTGTTCGGCCTGTGCTGTTCGGCCTGGTCAGACCGTGTTCGTGGACACCTCACCGTGCGCAGGGGTGGGCGCGGGCCGCGCGCCGAGGGTTGCGAGGACCCCCCGGACCAGGAGGTACTGGGCCGCCAGATAGGTGAGCATGATCCACAGGTCGGGGCGAGGCAGCTGCGGCCACTCGGCGACGCCGGTCGCGATGAGCATGTCCGACACCACGAAGAACGCGCCTCCGAGCCCCGCGACAAGCCCCAGCCGGGCGGCGGCCCACGCCATCGCGGTCAGCAGGGCGCTGTATCCGGCGACGGGGAGCCGTAGATCCGCAGGCAGACCCGGCCACAGACTCGCGACGGCGGCGACCAGGGCGAGGCCGTACGCGGCGCCGTACGCGAGCCGCCCGGGCTTCCTGAACCTCGCGAAGAGCACGAGGTAGCAGACGTGCCCCACCGCGAAGGAGGTCATCCCGGCGAGGAAGGCCGGCTCGGCGTCGGAGAGGAGCAGCACGTCTCCGCCCCAGCCGAACAGCAGCGCCGCGACCAGTGGCCGAGGCCCGCCGCGCGTGTAGGTGTACGCCGCGAGCAACGGCATCAGCAGCGGCTTGGCGACGACGTGCCCGGCGGTGAACCCGACGGCCAGGGAACCGAGATCGACGAGGGCCGCGCATCCGAAGGCAATGAGCAGAAGCGAAGCCCTGTCCGGCCTCACGCGACGTTCTCCGTGACCGTGGCGGGCTGCTCCTCGATGGCCGCGGGCCCCTCGGTGGAGTCAGCCCCCTCCACCGGCCGGTCCGACGGCTTCGCCGGCGCCCAGCCGGGCCCCCGGAAGACCCGGCCCGCCCGCTCGCCCCAACTCCCCGCCCTCTTGAGGTCTTTGGCGATGGAGGCGTACTCATGGGTGGCGACCCGCAGCGGGTTGTACGTGTCGATGTTCTTCGTCAGCCCGTACACCGGCCGTTCGGTCTCCTCGACGAACGACCCGAAGAGCCGGTCCCAGACGATGAGGATGCCGCCGAAGTTGCGGTCCAGGTAGCCGCCCTGGGAGGCGTGGTGGACCCGATGGTGCGACGGCGTGTTGAACACGAACTCGAACGCGCGGGGCAGCTTCCCGATCCGCTCGGTGTGGATCCAGAACTGGTACACGAGGTTGGCGGAGGAGCAGAACGCGAGCGCGGCCGGGTGCACGCCGAGGGCGATGAGCGGGGCGTAGAAGGGCCACACGGTCAAGGTCGTCCAGGGCTGCCGCAGGGCGGTCGTCAGGTTGAACTTCCGGCTGGAGTGGTGGACGACGTGGCAGGCCCAGAGGATCCGGATCACGTGGTGGCCGCGGTGCGACCAGTAGTAGAAGAAGTCCTGCGCGAGCAGCATCAGCGGGACCGTCCACCACAGAACGGGGACGCGCAGCGGGGTCAGCTCGTACATCGCCGTGTAGATCGCGACGATCGGGATCTTCCAGAGGAAGTCGAAGGCAAGACTCCCGAGCCCCATGCCGACGCTCGTCGCGGCGTCCTTCGCCTCGTACCCTGCGGCATCGTCGTCCGGATGGATCCGGACACTGACCACCTCGATCACGGTGAGCAGCACGAAGGCGGGTATCGACCACAGCACGACATCGGGCAGGTTCGGCATGTGGGCACGGTAGAACCGCTGGTCGGCGGGGTCTAGACGTGGTTACTGACAAGTATTCCCGGTGGTACGCGCTTGCTTCTTGGCGTCCTCCACCAATCAGAGGGGCGTGGGAGGGGCATTGTCAGTGGGTCGGCCCACGATGCGAGTCCATGCCGGCCCGCACACCGATCACGCCGAAGCCGGGCGCGGGTCCGGTGACCCCCGAGCACGAACGACTCGCGGCCGACCTGAACCCCGGGCGCCTGACCGCCGAGTTACGAGCACTCGACACGCGCCTCTTCGCCCGCGCCGTGGACCTCCACGCCGAGCCTCTCGGCCTGTGCTGCGCCCACCTGGTCGAACAGCTCACCGCCCACCCGTCGTTCGCGGCCCGTGCGGCCGTGGAGCAGACCCGGCGGTCCGGGCGTACGGAGGGCCTGCGGCGGGACCTGGCCCGGACCCCTCATCCACAGCGTGGAACCTGTGCGTGCCGTTCGTCCTGTGCCTGCGCTCGTTCAACACCCCCGACGGGCTGCCGATGCCGGAGGACTACCTGCCGGCCGCCGGAGTCCCGCTGCGCGCACCTGACGGCTGGACCCCGGAACTGCTCTCGGCCGGGCGGGCGTTGGTGCTCGTGCGCCGTGTCGACGAGGTGCCGACACACCGCTGGTGCCCCATCAGCGGCCGTCCACTCTCTATCTCGGCAGAGCCCGTCAGGTGGAGCACATCGCGGCACAACCGTCCGTCCCTACGACTGCCCGGACGTCGTCGGCGTCGATCTCTTCCCCCGGGACCGTCCCACCGTCGAGTAACAAGTCGAGTAACAAGCTGTCAGTCCCGGCCCGTATCCTCATGGACCATGCTCGAAGACCACACGACCGCAGCGTCGCAAGCGCCTTGGCCGGCCGCGTATCCGCAGGGGTACGCGGTCGTCGACGTGGAGACGACCGGGCTGGCCCGGGACGACCGGATAATTTCGGCGGCTGTGTACAGACTGGACGCGTGGGGCGAGGTCGAGGACCACTGGTACACGTTGGTGAACCCGGAGCGGGATCCGGGGCCGGTGTGGATCCACGGGCTGACGAGTGACGTGCTCGAAGGGGCGCCGCTCTTCCGGGAGATCGCGGAGGAGTTCTCGTCGCGGCTCGCGGACCGCGTCCTCGTCGCGCACAACGCGGTGTTCGACTGGTCGATGATCGCCCGGGAGTACGCGCGCGCGGAGACCGAGGCACCGGTGCGGCAGCGGCTGTGCACGATCGCGTTGTCGAAGGAACTGGGACTGCCGCTGCCGAACCACAAGCTGGAGTCGCTGGCGGCGCACTTCGGGGTCGTACAGCAGCGGGCGCACCACGCGTTGGACGACGCGCGGGTGCTGGCGGAGGCGTTCCGGCCGAGTCTGCGGGTCGCTGCCGCCAGTGGCGTACGGCTGCCCCTGCACGAGTGCCGTCCGCTGACCGAGTGGCGGGACAGCCCCGCCGCGCCCCGGATCGGGCAGCAGGCGGGCCACGGCGGCTACGACGGTTATCGACCGACCAGTTGGCGGCCCTCACGGAAGCGGCCCGCATGCCCCCATCCCAACCCCGGGCGCTATGAAGACGGCAAACCGCTCAAGCAGGGCATGCGTGTCGCCTTCTCCGGGGACACGTCGATCGAACGCGATCTGCTGGAGGACCGCGCGATCGAGGCCGGGCTGCACGTCGCGACGAGCCTGTCCAGGGTGACCAGTCTGCTCGTCACCAACGACCCGGACTCCCACACGTCGAAGGTCGTCAAGGCCCGGCAGTACGGAACGCCGGTCGTGGACGAGGCGGCGTTCGGGCAGTTGCTCCGCGATGTCGACCCCGCGGACGAGTGACCCGACCGGAAGGCCCGTACGAGTTGGTGTTCGGGCGGCCCGTACGGATGGGTGATTGCCGCGCGACTCGCCCGCCGCTCACTCGCCCGCACGGCGGTGACGGCTCACCCTGTGGCGCATGGCTAGATGCGAAGTTTGCGGCAATGACTACGGAATGACCTTCGAGATCCATGCCCAGGGTGCGGTGCACGTCTTCGACTGCTTCTCCTGCGCGATCCACCGCATGGCCCCGATCTGCGAGCACTGCCGGGTGCAGATCATCGGCCAGGGCGTCGAGGTCGAGGGCCACTGGTACTGCGGCGCCCACTGTGCGCGGGCCGAGGGGAAGGCGGGGATCGTCGACAAGGTCTGACCACGTCCCCGGAAGGGCCCGTCGGGGTTCGAGCGCACACCCGCCCGAACCCGCCCCACGACCGAGTTGTACGGTCGTGGGGTGTACCGCTTCCTGTTGTCCCGGCAGTGGGTGATCCTCACTCTGCTCTCACTCGTCCTGATCCCGACCATGGTCCGGCTGGGTATCTGGCAGATGCATCGCTATGAGGAGCGCAGCGCGCGGAACCAGCTCGTCGCCGACGCGCTGGCCGCGAAGCCGGTGCCCGTGGAGCGGCTGACCTCCTCCGGGCACACCGTCACCAGCGCCGAGCGCTACCGCACGGTGACCGCGAAGGGCCACTTCGACACCGACGACGAGGTCGTCGTCCGCCGCCGCGTCAACGCCGACGACGAGGTCGGCTTCCATGTCCTGACCCCGTTCGTGCTCGACGACGGCAAGGTGCTGCTCGTCAACCGGGGGTGGATCCCCGCGGACGGCCCGAGCCAGACCGCGTTCCCCGAGATCCCCGCGCCGACCGGCGGCGAGGTCACCGTCACCGGGCGGCTGATGCCCGACGAGACGACCGAGGCGAGCGGCATCAAGGATCTCAAGGGTCTGCCGGACCGGCAGATCATGCTGATCAACAGCGAGCGGGAGGCGGAACGCCTCGGCGTCCAGGTGCTCGGCGGCTACCTCGCGCAGACGGCGCCCGAACCCAAGGGCGACACCCCGGAGCAGCTCGGCAGCCCCGGCGACGAGAACGCCGCGCTGAACTACGCCTACGCCCTTCAGTGGTGGCTCTTCGCCCTCGGCGTTCCCGTCGGCTACGTCATCCTCGTCCGCCGCGAGCGCCGCGACCGCGAGGAGGCCGCGGCCGCCGCGGCGGAGGAAGAGAAGGAAACGGCGCCGACGCCTGCTTCGGCATAGTCGACGTCAGGTCCGGCCACGGCCGCCGGTCGACCTCTCCCGCCAGTATGCGAACGTGCGTTCCGGCTCGGGCAGCAGGTCCCATGGGTGGCGCGTCATATGGCGGCCGAGGCGGTGGAAGACGGGGGCGGCCTCGGCGGGGCGGTGCGCGCGGGTCAGGGCGAAGGCGAGGATGTTGAGGTCGGTGACGGCTTCGGCGTGGGGTGTGGTGCCGGCGTCGAACCAGCCCTTGAGTGCCAGGTCGATCTCGTGGATGGATCGGGGCTCGTTCCAGTTGCCGCCGCCCGAGCCGAGTGCGTCGAAGGGCGTCGCCCCCTGGCGGTGGGCCATGAGTTCGACGCGGGCCGCCACAGGGAGCAGGGCGAGCGGCGACCCGTGCGGTGCGCGGGCCGCGGCCTGCCAGGCGAAGTCCATCATGTCGGGGACCGTCCCGTGTCCGCGCGGCGACAGGTAGCGCAGGAGCCGGTGATAGGACGTCCGGAGCCAGGGGGCCCGGTTGACGGCCTCGGTCCACACGGGGACGGCGTCCTTCACCGGTACGGCGCAGGTGTACATCAGGGACAGCAGCGCTAGCCAGGGTGTGGGGTCCTCGGGGCAGGCCTCGGCGGCGCGGAGGCAGGAGTGTTCGGCGCGGCGGACGTCTGTGTGGTCGGCGGCCGGTGCCCGGTCCGCCTCGACGAAGGCCCTCAGTGTGAGGGCGTCGCCGTCTGCCGGGCAGTCGGCGGCCCAGCGCTGCGGGATCGCGGCGGGGAGGCGCCGGGCCAGTACGGCGATGCGGTGCGCCCGGCGGTCCCAGTCACGGCCTGTGGCCCGAAGTAGGTCGGCCACCGGTTCCCATGGGGGGCGGGTGCGGCCCGCGCCCAGGCCGTGGAGCTGCTGCGCGGGGCGGAGTTCGGTCAGGGTCGAGTGCAGGGAGTCGTCGTCGAGTTCGGGGCGGATCAGCAGGGCGGGTCGGCGTCTCAGCATCTCTGGATCCGGTCGGGTCGGAGGTGGCCGGGGGCGGGCGCCGTGGGGTTGCCACGGCGCCCGGCGGCGGGGGGCTGGGAGGAGGCGGGTTTCGCTCAACGGCGCCGGCCGGGTGCCGCTGCGCCCACCCTCCCCCATCGCCCCAGCAGCACGACTGCCCGCAGCTGGGACAGCCGGGCCAGGACAGCCGGGCGCACGCCACCCCCACCGGCACGGATGCCCACAGCTGGGGGGTGGGGTGAACGGCAGCGGCTCTGCGGCGGCCCGCATGGCGCGGCCTCAGCAGCAGCGGCCCTCCGGATGTTCCTCCCTGCGCAGGGTCCGCAGCGCGTCGTACTCCCGTCGGGTGGGGACCGGTGCCTTCGGGTGGTGGCGTCGGTGTCGCTCGCAGTAGCGGTCGTACTCCGCCTCCCCGGTCAGCTCCCGCAGGTACCAGCGGACGGTCCGCACCCAGTGCCTGGCGGTACGGGCGGTCACCGGCGGGCCCCCACCAGTTCCTCCTCGCCCCGCTCCGCCGCGTCGATGCGCGACTCGACGTACGGCGCCTCGGTCGACGGCAGCGGGACCGGGGACCGTACGGCCCGGACGCACACCACGGCGCAGTTGACCAGGACCGTGAGGACCAGGAGCAGGAAGATCGCCATGATCACGCCGTCGACCGTGTTGTTGAGCACGATGGTGTGCATGTCGTCCATGTTCGTGGCGCCCGGCAGGAGCTCGCCCCTGTCGATGGCCGCCGCGTACTTGTCCCGCAGGGCGAAGAAGCCGATCGCCGGGTTGTCCGAGAAGATCTTCTGCCAGCCGGCGGTGAAGGTGACGGCCACGTCCCAGGCCAGCGGGATGCCGGTGACCCAGGCCCAGCGCAGCTTGCCGGACTTGATGAGGACGGTGGTGGTCACGGCCAGGGCGACCGCGGCGAGCAGCTGGTTGGCGATGCCGAACAGGGGGAAGAGCTGCTTGATGCCGCCCAGCGGGTCGGTGACACCGGCGTAGAGGAAGTAGCCCCAGGCGCCGACGACCAGGGCGCTGGTGATCCAGATGCCCGGCTTCCAGGTGACGCGGCCGATCGGCTTCCAGACGTTGCCGAGCATGTCCTGGAGCATGAAGCGGCCGACGCGCGTGCCGGCGTCCACCGTGGTGAGGATGAACAGCGCCTCGAACATGATCGCGAAGTGGTACCAGAAGGCCTTCATCCCGGCGCCACCGAAGACTCCGGCGAAGATCTCCGACATGCCCACGGCCAGGGTGGGCGCGCCGCCGGAGCGGCCGACCAGGGTCTCCTCCTCGACGGCCTTGGCCGCCGCGGTGAGCTGTTCCGGGGTGATGGTGAAACCGAGGTTCTTGACCGCCTCGGCGGCGGTGTCGACGGTCGGGCCGAGCAGCGCGGCCGGGGAGTTCATGGCGTAGAAGAGGCCAGGCTCCAACACACATGCAGCGATCAGGGCCATCACCGCGACGAAGGACTCCGTGAGCATGGAGCCGTAGCCGATCAGCCGGACCTGGGACTCCTTCTGGATCAGCTTCGGTGTGGTGCCGGAGGAGACCAGGGCGTGGAAGCCGGACAGGGCGCCGCAGGCGATGGTGATGAAGAGGAAGGGGAAGAGGGAGCCGGCGAAGACCGGTCCGGCGCCGGTGTGAGCGAACTCGGTCACGGACTCGGCGCGGAGGTTCGGGGCGGCGATCACGACGCCGACGGCCATCAGGGCGATGGTGCCGACCTTCATGAAGGTGGAGAGGTAGTCGCGCGGGGCCAGCAGCATCCACACCGGGAGCACGGAGGCCACGAAGCCGTAGCCGACCAGGCAGAAGACCAGGGTCTCGGGGCTCCAGAAAAAGTACTCGGCGAGCGAGGAGTCCTGGATCCAGCCGCCGCCGAGGATGGCGAGCAGCAGCAGGGCGACGCCGATGAAGCTGGTCTCGACGACCCGGCCGGGGCGCAGGTAGCGCAGGTAGAAGCCCATGAAGAGGGCGATCGGGATGGTCATGGTGACCGAGAAGGTGCCCCAGGCGGACTCGGCGAGCGCGTTGACGACGACCATCGCCAGCACCGCGAGCAGGATGATCATGATGGCGAAGACGCCGATCAGCGCGGCGGCACCGCCGACCTTGCCTATCTCGTCACGGGCCATCTGTCCGAGGCTCTTGCCGTCCCGGCGCATGGAGAGGAACAGGACGATCATGTCCTGCACCGCACCGGCGAAGATCACGCCCGCGATGATCCAGATGGTGCCCGGCAGATAGCCCATCTGGGCCGCCAGCACCGGTCCGACCAGCGGGCCCGCGCCGGCGATGGCCGCGAAGTGGTGGCCGAACAGCACCCGCTTGTCGGTGGGGTGGTAGTCGACGCCGTCCTCGAGGCGCTCGGCCGGGGTGGCCCGGGTGTCGTCGACCTGGAGGACCCGGCGGGCGATGAACCGCGAGTAGAAGCGGTAGCCGATCGCGTACGAGCCGAGGGCCGCCATGAGCAGCCAGACGGCCGAGATCTCCTCGCCCCGGGACAGGGCGAGCACGGCCCAGCCGATCGCGCCGACGAGGGCGACGGCGATCCAGAGCGCGATCGACCTGGGCGACATCCGGGATTTCTCCGGCGCCTCTGGACCGGATTCGGGCATGACTGATCGAGACATGACGGCTCCTGACTTCAACGGGTGTGCGGCGAGAAAGACAGAAAGAAGGAAAGAGAGAAGGAAAGAGAGAACGAAAAGGCAGTCGGAACGAAGGTGCGGCTCAGCGATGTCGGTCCGAACGGTGTCGGTCCGAGCGATGTCGGTCCGTCAGCGCGTACGCGGCGAGCAGACAGAGGCCGCATCCCGGGACCCAGGCGAGCTGGTACCAGTAGAAGAACGGCGTGCCCGCGAGCCGTGGCTCGGCACCGGCGTACCAAGGAACCCAGAGCAGTCCCGCGGCCGGGGCGAGGAGCAGTACGGCGATCGCGACGCGCCGTATCCGCTGGTGACCGTTCCGTGCCATGGGCTGTGCTCCTCTCCCGATCGCTGTGGGTCTGTGCAAGAGTTGCCCACCCGCCGGATCCGGTTGACAGCGAATTTCCAGAAGATTTCCCGCCGGTTCGTGTCCTCCGAACCGGCCATCCGCGCAACCAACACGCGAGGGCCCAGGCACACCAAGGACGGTGACCCATGGCGGACGCTGCCATGACCGCGACGTTTCTCGCCGTGATCGGCGGAGCGTCGCTGCTCGCCGTCACCGCGCGCCGACTACGCCCCACCGACCGGCTGCCCTCGCTGGAGAGCTGGGCGCTGGCCGACCGCAGCCTCGGCCCGGTGTGGACCTGGCTGCTGCTCGGCGGCACGATCTTCACCGCGTACACCTTCACCGCCGTGCCCGGACTGGCGTACGGCAACGGGGCGCCCGCCTTCTTCGCGGTGCCGTACACGGTGATCGTCTGCCCGCTCGCCTTCGTGCTGCTGACCCGGCTGTGGGAGGTGGCCCGGCGCCACGGGTACGTGACGGCCGGGGACTTCGTGCGCGGGCGGTACGGTTCGGCGCCGCTCGCCCTGGTGGTGGCGCTGACCGGGATCCTCGCGACGATGCCGTATCTGGCGTTGCAGCTGCTCGGTATAAGGGCGGTGCTGACGGCCGGGGGCTTGTATCCGAAGGGCGCGGCCAGCGACCTGGTGATGGTCGCGCTGTTCGCGGGGCTCGCGGTGGCGACGTACCGGCACGGGCTGCGGGCGCCCGCCGTGATCTCGGCGCTGAAGGCGGTGGCCGTCTTCGTGTCGCTGACCGCCGTGTGCTGGCTGGTTCTCGAACGGTTCGGCGGTCCGGGCGCGGTCTTCGAAGGAGCGGCCCGGCGGCTCGGCGGAACCGGTGTCGAGCGGTCCGCCCTGCTGCTGGCCCCCGAACAGCAGCCCGCCTACGCCACCCTCGCGCTCGGCTCGGCGCTGGCCCTGCTGATGTATCCGCACGTCCTCACCGCCGGGTTCGCCGCCGACGGGCCGCGTACGGTCCGCAAGGTCGCCGTGGCGCTGCCCGCCTGGACGGGACTCCTGGCACTCTTCGGTTTCCTCGGCGTCGCGGCACTCGCGTCCGGGGTGCGGGCGCCCGAGGGCGGTGCCGAGGCGGCCGTACCCATGCTGGTGGACAGGCTGATGCCGGGGCCGCTGGCCGGACTGGTGTTCGGCGCGATCACCGTGGGCGCGCTGGTCCCGGCGGCGGTGATGTCGATCGCGGCCGCCACCGGCTTCGTCCGCAATGTGTACGTCGAGTACTTTCAGCCCACCGCCACGCCCAAGCGGCAGGTGCGCATCGCCAAGATGGTGTCGCTGACCGCGAAGGTGGGGGCGGTGGCGTTCGTGTTCGGGCTGCGCGACCAGGACGCCATCAACCTCCAGTTGCTCGGCGGGGTGTGGATCCTGCAGATCTTCCCGGCGGTGGCGGTCGGCCTGTTCACCGGGCGGCTGCATCCCCGGGCGCTGCTCGCCGGGTGGGGTGTGGGCATGGTGACCGGCACCTTCCTGGTGGTGCGCGAGGGGTTCTCGTCCATCGTGCTTCTGGGCGGCGGCTCGCTGGAGATCTACGCCGGTCTGCTCGCCCTTCTCCTCAACCTGACCGTCGCCGTCCTCGGCACCACGGTCCTCGAACGGCTCGGTGTCCCGCGCGGCGCCGACGCGACCGACCTACCGTCCCGCCTGACCGTCAGGCGGCGCCCCGAGACGGGAGCGAGCAACCCGTGAGACGCAGACAGCACATGCGTGTGCCGGGCCGGCCGGCCTCTGCTCCGGCATCCGCCGAGCCACTGGGCCTGCGGACCGCACCGCCCGCCGCCGAGCCGCTGGGCCGGATACCGGCCCCGGCCGTCGCCGAGCCACTGGTGCCGAACCCCGTACTTGTGCCGAACCCCGCGCCGGTCCCGAACCCCGCGCTGCCGCCGGGCGCCCTCGGCGATCCCGCCGACGTGGAGCGCGAGGCGGGTGTCGCCCGGCTGTTCGAGCTGCACTACTCCTCGATGCTGCGGCTCGCGGTGCTGCTGGGCGCCGACGACCCCGAGAACGTGGTGGCCGAGGCGTACTACCAGATCTACCGCAAGTGGCGGCGCCTGAGGGACGCCGAGGCGGCCGAGGCGTACCTCCGCTCCACGGTCTGCAACCTCACCCGGATGCGGATACGGCACCTCCAGGTCGCCCGCAAGCATGTGGAGGCCCCGGCGGCTCAGGAGCCGGTCGCTTCCGCCGAGAGCACCGCTCTGCTCCACGACGACCAGCGGGTGCTGATCGGCGCGCTCCAGCAGTTGCCCGCCCGGCAGCGGGAGGCGCTCGTGCTGCGCCACTGGCTCGGGCTGAAGGAGAGCGAGATCGCGGCCGCGATGGGCATCTCCTGCGGCTCGGTCAAGACCCACACCGCACGCGGCCTCGCCGCCCTGACCCAGGCGATGGAGGCCCGGCGATGAACGACACCACCGGCAACGACACCGGTCAGGACCGCACCGAGCGGGAGCTGACCGAGGCGCTCGCGGCGCTGGCGGGCGGCGTCCACGCCGCCCCCGACGCCTACCGCACGGCCCGCGGCGACTGGCTCCGCCGCGAACGCCGCCGCCGCCTCGTCCTCGCCGTCCTCGTCCTGCTCGTCTTCGCCCTCGCCACCCTGATCGGCCTGTGGGTCCTCAACCAGGCCCCGTCCAGCTCCGGGGTGATCTTCTCGGGGGTGGGCGGCACGACAGCGGGAACGGGGCCGGGCTGACAGAGGGGGCGCCATCGCCGTGCACGTCTGCGGGCCGTCCGTGGCCGTGGCGTCGTTCCCCGCGCTGTCGGGGCGCGGCTGACGGGGCGGGGCGGCTGGGCCGGGGGTTTCCAGGCGCCCGGCGGCTGCGGCTGGGCGGGGCGGGTTTCGCTCACCGGCGCTTGCCGGGTGCCGCCGCGCCCACCCTCCCCCATCGCCCCAGCGGCACGACTGCCCGCAGCTGGGACAGCCGGGCAAGGCCGCGCCCCGCCCCGGATTTCCGTCGGACTGATCACCCCCGGCTCCGGGAACCCGTCCCCCGTGCACCCCCACATCGAGGACTACGCGCTGATCGGCGATCACCAGACGGCCGCGCTGGTGAGCCGCCGCGGTTCCATCGACTGGCTCTGTCTGCCCCGCTTCGACTCGGCCGCCTGCTTCGCCGCGCTGCTCGGCGACGAGGAGAACGGTCACTGGCGGATCGCGCCCAGTGAGGGCGGGACCTGCACGCGGCGGGCGTACCGGCACGACTCGCTCGTCCTTGACACCGAGTGGGAGACCGCCGAGGGCGCGGTGCGGGTGACCGACCTGATGCCGCAGCGCGACCGCGCCCCCGATGTCGTACGGATCGTGGAGGGCCTGTCCGGCCGCGTCACCGTGCGCAGCACCCTGCGCCTCCGCTTCGACTACGGCTCGGTCGTGCCGTGGATGCGCAGGTCGGACGGTCACCGCGTGGCGGTCGCGGGCCCGGACGCGGTGTGGCTGCGCAGCGAACCCCGGGTGCGGTCGTGGAGCGAGGACCGGGCCACGTACGCGGAGTTCACGGTGGAGCCGGGCGAGCGGGTCGCGTTCGTGCTGACCTGGCATCCCTCGCACGAACCCCGCCCCCGCCTCGTCGACCCGTACGAGGCACTGCGGTCGAGCCTCCACGACTGGCGGGCCTGGTCGGCGCGCTGCCGGTACGACGGCCCGCACCGGGACACCGTGGTCCGCTCCCTGATCACCCTGAAGGCCCTCACCTACGCCCCGACCGGCGGCATCGTCGCGGCCGCCACCACCTCCCTGCCCGAGGAGATCGGCGGCGTCCGCAACTGGGACTACCGCCACTGCTGGCTGCGCGACTCCACCCTCACCCTCGGCGCGCTGCTGGCCTGCGGCTACCAGGAGGAGGCCGAGGCATGGCGCGACTGGCTGCTCCGCGCGGTCGCGGGCGACCCGGCCGACCTGCAGATCATGTACGGCCTGGCCGGTGAACGGCGCATCCCCGAGTACGACCTGCCCTGGCTGTCCGGCTACGAGGACTCGCGCCCGGTCCGCGTCGGCAACGACGCCGTACGGCAGTTGCAGCTGGACGTGTACGGCGAGGTCATCGACTCCCTGTTCGTGTCCCGGCGTTCGGGCCTGCCCGACAAGCCGGACATGTGGCGGATGCAGTGCGCGCTGATGGAGTATCTGCGGACGGCCTGGCGGAAGCCGGACGAGGGCCTGTGGGAGATCCGCGGGCCGCGCCGCCACTTCACGCACTCCAAGGTGATGTGCTGGGTGGCCGCCGACCGGGCCGTCCGCACCCTGGAGGACGACCCGAAGCTGACCGGCGGCGACCTCGAAGGCTGGCGCGTCCTGCGCGACGAGATCCACCGCGAGGTCTGCGAACGCGGCTACGACGCCGACCGCAACACCTTCACCCAGTCGTACGGCTCCCGCGAACTCGACGCCGCGCTGCTGCTCATCCCCCTCATGGGCTTCCTGCCGCCGGACGACCCCCGGGTCGTCGGCACGGTCGACGCGATCCGCGAGGAGCTGAGCCACGAGGGCCTCGTCCGCCGCTACAGCGCCGATCACCTCACGGCCGCGACCACCTCCGTCGACGGGCTGCCGGGCGGCGAGGCCACGTTCCTCGTCTGCTCGTTCTGGCTGGCGGACGCACTGCATCTGACCGGCCGTACGGAGGAGGCGCGCGAGCTGTTCGACCGGCTGGTGGGGCTGGTCAACGATGTGGGGCTGCTGGCGGAGGAGTACGACCCCGTCGCGGGCCGGCAGCTCGGGAACTTCCCGCAGGCGTTCAGCCATGTCGGTCTCGTGGGCACCGCCCTCGCCCTCTTCGACGGGGAGGAGGCAGGATAGGGGCCATGGATCTTGGGCTGAAGGACCGTGTCTACATCGTCACCGGGGCGACCCGCGGACTGGGCAACGCGGTCGCGCGGGAACTCGTCGCCGACGGCGCGAAGGTGGTCGTCACGGGCCGCGAGGAGGAGAGCGCGGGTGCGGCGGCGGCCGCGCTCGGGGCGAACGCGGTGGGTGTCGCCGCGGACAACGCCGACCCCGAGGCCGCCGGGCGGTTGATCGCCTTTGCCCGTGAGCACTTCGGGGGCTTCGACGGCATCCTGATCAGCGTGGGCGGGCCGGCGCCGGGGTTCGTCGCCGACAACACGGACGAGCAGTGGACCGCCGCGTTCGAATCGGTGTTCCTGGGGGCGGTCCGCTTGGCGCGGGCCGCGGCCGAGGAGCTCGGTGAGGGGGGCGTCATCGGGTTCGTGCTGTCCGGGTCCGTGCACGAGCCGATTCCGGGGCTGACCATCTCGAACGGGCTGCGGCCGGGGCTGGCCGGGTTCGCCAAGTCGTTGTCCGACGAGTTGGGGCCGCGGGGGATTCGGGTGGTCGGGCTGCTTCCGGCTCGTATCGACACGGATCGGGTGCGTGAGCTGGACGGGATGTCGGCGGATCCGGAGGCGACGCGGGCGGCGCACGAGTCGCGGATTCCGTTGCGGCGGTATGGGAGGCCGGAGGAGTTCGGGCGTGCGGGGGCGTTTCTGCTGTCTCCGGCCGCGTCCTATCTGACCGGGATCATGCTGCCGGTTGATGGCGGGATGCGGCACGGGTTCTGACGGTCGCTCGCTCGCCGGGTGCGGGTTTGTGGGGGCTGTCTCGCCCACGCGGCGGAACCTCATATCGACACAGCCCCGCGCCCTGAAGGGGCACGCTCAACTCACCCTTTCCGCGCGGTGCTTGGCCCCCTGCAGTCTGACCTCCGCCGGTAGTGCCGCCAGGCCCGCCGAGTTCCGGGCGTGGGTGAGGGCCTCCGCGGTCAGGGTGTGGAGGGCGTCCGCCGGGTTCACATGGGGCTGGAGGAGGAGGCGGACTCGGGCCTCGGGGGCGTTGCGGCGGCCGGTCAGGCGGGCGTGGGCCCGTTCGACGCCGTCCGCCTCGGCCGCCTCGGTGGTGAGTACGCCCTCCAGCGCCCGCCCTCGAAGCAGTGCGCCCTCGCCGTCGCCGGTGTCGACGAGTACCTCGGCGAGGCGATGACGGCGCAGGACCGCGGTCAGCCACCACAGGGCGAGCAGGACGAGGAGGGCGAGCACGGCGATGACGGCGGGCCACCACCAGCCGGCGTCGCGCCAGCGGGTCCGCTCGGCGTCGCTGAGCAGCACGTCGTTCCCGCCGTCGTGCGGCCACCACGAGGGCGGGTCCGCGCCGAGTCCGACGGCAAGGACGGCGGCACCCGACACCACCAGCACGAGCCCGACGAATCCGACCAGCACCCGGTTGACGATCCTCAGCATCGCGTCTCACCCCTTCCGGCCGGGCCGGCGTACATGCACCGACAGGGCGGGCGGCCGGGACAGACCCAGCCCCCGGATGCCGTCGGCGAGCGTGACGTCCAGGTCGGCCCGTACCTCGTCGAGTTCCCGGAAGTGGGACACCGCGCGGACGTCGACCCTCTTCCGTCCCGCCCGGACCCGTACGGACTGCACGCCGGACACCTCCATGGCCCGGTCGCGCAGGGCCAGCGCGGCGGCGCCCCGGTGCAGTCCGGCCCGTACCCGGGGGTGGACGCGCCGCATCGGCAGGACGTCGCGCAGCCCGGGGGTCGCGGCGAGCACGAGCAGCCAGAGGCCGAGGAGCACGGCGACCGCGGCGCCGGCGAGCACCCAGGCGTCGTCGAGGGGCCGCTCGGCGAGCTGCCGGGCCAGCGAACGGCGCCACGCCATGGCGGGCCGGTCGGCGCGGACGGCGGCGACGTCGTACAGGAAGAGGCCCGCGACCGCGACGAGCAGCACCGCGAGGATGCCCGCGGGGACTCTGCGCGCGGACCAGAAGCGTCTCTCCCCGCCGTTCTCGCCGTCGAGGACGGGCAACGGGTCGTAAGCGGCGGCGGACGCCGACTGGTCCGGCTCGCGGTCGGCCGCCTCGCCGGCCGCCTTTTCACCGTCCGTCTCGTCGGCCTTCTCCATGACGGGTAGTCGTCGAGTGGTGCCTTCGGAGCGCTGGGGTTCGCTCATCGCGTCCTCCCCTGTGCCACGTCGTGTGCGTGTGCCAGGTGCAGCCGTTCCACCTGGACGGCCACCTCCGACACGTGCATTCCTGCCAACGTCCCTACCCGCTCCATGACATGACGACGCACCGCAGCGCATTGGCCACCGATGTCCGAGGGGTAAGGGAGCCCAAGACTGACGCGGACGCACGCGGTCTCGCGCAGCACGACAACCGTGGCGGACGGGGGCCCGGAGTCCGGCGGTGGCGCTACCAGTGCCTCGCGCGCCGCCTGCGCGGCGATCTTCGCGACCACCCGGTCGGCGATCCGGGTCGCCCCGCGCTCACCGGACGGCACGGCCTTCGCCTCCGTGCGACGGCCGCTGTCAGCGGGGTTCATCGGCGTCGGTCGTCACGCGGGCGGAAGAAGTCGCCCAGCTCCAGGTCCCCCTCCAGGAACCGGCCGACGACGAAGCCGACGGCGCCCAGCGCGGCCACCAGCAGAAAGGCGCCGAATCCGCCGAAGTACCCGGCGAAGCCCAGCGCCATCCCGGCGATCATGCCGATCACGGCCAAGCTCATGCTGCGCTCCTAGGGACTCAAAGACTCCTGTCGCGTTCCATCGGGGCCGAGGCTCCGCTCACTGCAGCCGGGACTCCGGCTCCTCGTCCTCCTCGTCCGGCAGCTTCACATCGCTGACCGCGATGTTGACCTCGACGACCTCCAGGCCGGTCATCCGCTCGACGGCCGCGACGACGTTCTCGCGCACATCACGGGCCACCTCGCTGATGGACACCCCGTAGTCGACGACGATCTCCAGGTCCAGCGCGGTCTGCACCTCGCCGACCTCGACCTTCACACCCCGGGTCACGGACTTGGCCCCGCCGGGGACCCGGTCTCGCACGGCCCCGAAGGTCCGTGACAGCCCGCTGCCCATGGCATGCACGCCCACCACTTCCCGCGCGGCGAGCCCGGCGATCTTCTCCACGACGCCGTCGGCGATGGTCGTACGCCCCCGGCTCGCCGGATCACCGCCGCCACGCCGGGTGGTCTTCCGCCCGACCTGCGTCGACTCCTTGGTGGTGTCGGGCCCTTCCGTCCGGTTCCGCTCCGTCATGTCAGTCATGCCGTACGTCCCTTCCGGTCGTCCCCCTCAAACCCACAGTAAGCGCGGTTGCGGCGCCGCGCGCCGGGGATGCGGCAGGCTGGAGGAATGACGGCGGACAGTTGGACGAAGGCGGTACGCCAGCAGCTCGGGCTCGGCAGCGTGCTCCCCCTGGGCGGCCCGCACGACGGCGCGTGGATCACGGAGAGCGCGGCCCGAGCGGCACTGCGCCGCAGGGCCGCGTCGATGCGCGGGGTCGTCCTGGGCCCCCTCCGCATCGCGTCGGCCGACCCGGACGCCTCCGGCGACTCCCCCGAAACCGCCGTACCCCCTCCCCCGAGCGCCCTTCCGCCCGGCCCCCTCCGCATCACGGCCGACTTCGCCGCCTTCGCGGGCCCGGTCGCCGAGCCCTTCCCCGTCACGGCGACCCGCCTCCGTACGGCCCTCTCCACCACCGCCACAGAACGCCTCGGACTGACGGTGACGGAGATCGACCTTCGGGTGACACACCTATTGGAAGACGTGGAGGACGAGGAGCAACCCACAGCCCCGGCACCTGAGCCCCCGCCCACCACCCCGCCCCCGTCCACCGGCGACGACGAGCACTCCCGTGCGGCTGCCGCAGCCCTCTCGATCCCCGGCGTCACCCATCTCACCGCCACCCTCGGCGGCCTCGACCGCCCCACCCCCATCACGACAGGGCCCGCCCTCCCCCGCCGCCACATCCGCGTGGAACTGGCGGTGACGGAGGAACGACGAGCCCTGGACATGGCACACGAGGTACGAACAGCGGTGAGCGAGGCCCTACCGGACCACCCGTCGGTGGGAGTGCTCATCACAGCGGTGACTGCCGTCGGCCCCGTCACCCGCTGGTAGCTGCTGCGCCGGCTACTCCCCCACCCCGGCCAGATCCCTCAGCCGCCGCGCCTGGGCCGCCCTCTCCGCCGCCCGCTGCTCGTCGTACGAACGACCCGCCGCTCCCCGCAGCAGCGCCTTCGTCTCGATCACGGCCTCCCGCGGCGCAGCCACCAACGCAGCCGCCAGATCCCGCACCGCACCGTCGAGTTGATCGACAGGCACCGCAAGGTTCGCGAGGCCGACCCGCTGCGCCTCGTCCGCCTGGACGAAGCGCCCGGTGAGGCAGATCTCCAGCGCGCGGGCGTACCCGACGAGGCTCACCAGCGGATGCGTCCCCGTGAGGTCGGGCACGAGCCCGAGGCTGGTTTCGAGCATGGCGAACTGCACGTCGTCGGCGACGACGCGCAGATCACAGGCGAGGGCAAGCTGGAAGCCCGCACCGACGGCGTGCCCCTGCACGGCGGCGATGGACACGATGTCGTTACGCCGCCACCAGGTGAACGCCTCCTGGAACTCGGCGATGGTCGAGTCGAGCCCGGCGTCGTCACGACGCGCGAGATCGATGAACGACAGCTCCCCTTCGATACCTTCGGGCGTGAACATCTGCCGGTTGAGCCCGGCGGAGAACGATTTGCCCTCGGCACGCAGCACGACCACGCGGACGGAGCCCGGCACCGACCGCCCGGCCTCTGTGAGCGCCCGCCACAGAGCGGGGCTCTGCGCGTTGCGCTTGGCCGGATTGGTCAGCGTCACCGTGGCGATCGCGTCGTCGACGGTGAGCCGTACGCCATCCTGGTCGAGCAGCGGTTCGAGCGAAGCCATGGGGCGCCTCCGATGAGTGCGGTCAGCAGAGCGATGGAGCGATGCTAAGTGACTGCACAGTAACCACCCGGTCGATCAGCCGACCGACCGGGTGGCCACCATCGAAGCCGATGGGCCGCCCGGCGTCAGGCCGAGGCGGCCTTCTTGCCCCGCGTCGCGCCGCCACGCCCTCGGAGCGTGACGCCCGACTCGCTGAGCATCCGGTGTACGAAGCCATACGAGCGGCCGGTTTCCTCGGCCAGCGCTCGAATGCTCGCACCGGAGTCGTACTTCTTCTTCAGGTCTGCCGCGAGCTTGTCGCGCGCGGCGCCGGTAACCCGGCTGCCCTTCTTCAGAGTCTCGGCCACCCGGTCCTCCTCATGGGAAGTGCGCTCTGGTCTCCTCATGATCACCCCTCCGGGGCGTGATGGCCACCCATTCGGCAAGGTCCGTGAGACAAGGTTCTGACGACGGGAGCGCGTCCCCACGAGTGGAATCTGTTATTCCGCCCGGAGGCGTCCGTACGCCCGAACGGGTTGTTCCGTGAAGTACCAGGTCAGAGACGCGCGACGGCCGAGCCCTTCGCACGGAAGGACTCGGCCGTGAAATCGATGTAGGACACACCTCGGTACGAGGAGATCTCACACAGATGATGGATCACGGATGGGCCGAATGATCCATACGCAGTTGATCAACCCATTCGATCAGCCGTTCGCTCAAGCGAGCGCGACGAGGTCCGCGTAGTCCGCGCCCCACAGGTCCTCGACGCCGTCCGGCAGCAGGATGATCCGCTCCGGCTGGAGCGCCTCGACCGCGCCCTCGTCGTGGGTGACGAGGACGACCGCACCCTTGTAGGTGCGCAGCGCGCCGAGGATCTCCTCACGGCTGGCGGGGTCGAGGTTGTTCGTCGGCTCGTCGAGGAGGAGGACGTTCGCGGACGACACCACCAGGGTCGCGAGCGCCAGACGGGTCTTCTCGCCGCCGGAGAGGACCCCGGCCGGCTTGTCGACGTCGTCGCCGGAGAACAGGAACGAGCCGAGCGTCTTACGGATCTCGACCAGGTCCAGGTCGGGGGAGGCGGAGCGCATGTTCTCCAGGACCGTGCGTTCCGGGTCGAGGGTCTCGTGCTCCTGCGCGTAGTAGCCGAGCTTGAGGCCGTGGCCCTCGATCACCTCGCCGGTGTCGGGCTTCTCGACGCCGCCGAGGAGGCGGAGGAGAGTGGTCTTGCCCGCGCCGTTGAGGCCGAGGATGACGACCCGGGAGCCCTTGTCGATGGCCAGGTCGACATCGGTGAAGATCTCCAGCGAGCCGTACGACTTCGACAGGCCCTCGGCGGTGAGCGGGGTCTTGCCGCAGGGCGCGGGCTCGGGGAAGCGGAGCTTGGCGACCTTGTCGGAGACCCGTACCGCGTCGAGGCCGGCGAGCAGCCGGTCGGCGCGCTTGGCCATGTTCTGCGCGGCGACGGTCTTGGTGGCCTTGGCGCGCATCTTGTCCGCCTGCGAGTGCAGCGCGGCGGCCTTCTTCTCGGCGTTCTGCCGCTCGCGCTTGCGGCGCTTCTCGTCGGCCTCGCGCTGCTGCTGGTAGAGCTTCCAGCCCATGTTGTAGACGTCGATCTCGGCGCGGTTGGCGTCCAGGTAGAACACCTTGTTGACGACCGTCTCGACCAGGTCGACGTCGTGGGAGATGACGATGAAGCCGCCGCGGTAGGTCTTGAGGTAGTCGCGCAGCCAGACGATCGAGTCGGCGTCGAGGTGGTTCGTCGGCTCGTCGAGGAGCAGGGTGTCCGCGTCGGAGAAGAGGATCCGGGCCAGCTCGATACGGCGGCGCTGACCGCCGGAGAGGGTGTGCAGGGGCTGGCCGAGCACCCGGTCGGGCAGGTTGAGCGCGGCGGCGATGGTGGCGGCCTCGGCCTCGGCGGAGTAGCCGCCCTTGGTGAGGAACTCCGTCTCCTGGCGCTCGTACTGCCGCAGCGCCTTCTCCCGGGTCGCGCCCTGGCCGACCGCGATGCGCTGCTCGTTCTCGCGCATCTTGCGGATCAGTACGTCGAGGCCGCGCGCGGAGAGGACGCGGTCGCGGGCGAGGACGTCGAGGTCGCCGGTGCGGGGGTCCTGCGGGAGATAGCCGACCTCGCCGGAGCGGGTGATGGTGCCGCCGGCCGGGATGCCCTCGCCGGCCAGGCACTTGGTGAGGGTCGTCTTGCCGGCGCCGTTGCGGCCGACCAGGCCGATGCGGTCGCCCTTGGCGATGCGGAAGGTGGCGGACTCGATGAGGACGCGGGCACCGGCGCGCAGCTCGACGGCGGAGGCGGAGATCACGGACAGACTCCAGGGCGGATTGGGGTGGCGGGTGGGCGGCTGAGGACGTTCCCGCCGTCTAATGCGCGAGGAGAATGGCCATGAGCCGATTCTAACTGGGGGCAGCAAGCGGTTTTCCGCCCGTAAGACAAGGGATCACGTGGTCTCGGTCACCGGCGGGCCGGACCCCGGTCCGGCCCGTTCGCTCGGCAGGGCTTTGTCAGCGGTGGGTGCAAAACTGAGCAGCGGGTCGTATTCCGGACGACGGAGAGGTTGTGATCGGTATGGCAGGCAGGAGCGACGGACGTCCGAGCGTCTATCCGACGCTGCTGTACGCGGACGCCAAGGCCGCCATCAGGCAGCTCACGGAGGCGCTGGGCTTCACCGAGCTCTCGGTGTACGAGGGTGAGGACGGGGTGGTCCAGCACGCCGAGCTGACGCAGGGCAACGGCGCGGTGATGGTCGGCTCCAAGGGCAGCGGCAGCGTCTTCGACGGCGCGATGAAGGGTGCGGGGCCCACCGGGGTGTACATCGTCGTGGACGACGTGGACGCCCACCACCGGCGGGCCGTGGAGCACGGCGTGGAGATCCTGACGCCCCCGACGGACCAGGACTACGGCTCGCGGGACTACATGGCCCGCGACGCCGAGGGCAATGTGTGGAGCTTCGGCACGTACGCCCCCGAGATAGGCGGTTGACGCCGCGCGACCGGCCCGTCGCGCGTGGCTGAGCGCCGCCTGCCCCTCGTGGCCCGGCGCCGTCGGCCGCGTCTCCGAGGTCAGCTGCCTCCGGTGTGCACCTGGAAGGCGGCGCGGCGGACGGCCTTGGCGAGGGCCGGGTCGGGGTGGGCGGCCGCGAGGGCGACCAGGACCTGGACGGTGCGGGGGTGGCCGACCGCGCGGACCTCGGCGAGCAGCGCGGGGACCGTGGGCTGCACCGCGGACTCCAGATGCCGTACGAGGAGCGGGGCCTCGCCGTGGTCGGCGACGGCGGCGGCGGTGTCCACCCAGAGCCAGGTGGACTCCTCGCGGGTGAGAACCTCGTGGGCGTCCTCGGGGTCGGCGCCGTCGTGCTCGGCGAGCCAGAGCAGGGCGTAGGGGCGCAGCGGGGTCTCGTCGGCGACCGTGCGGACGTCCGGCTCGGCGGGGGCGCCGACGACGCGCAGTGCCTCGAAGGCGAGGCCCCGGATGAGGGCGTCCTCGCCGCGGGCGGCGTCGATGAGCTCGGTGACGGCGCCGCCGACGGGGCGGGCGGCGAGCCAGGCGCGGTACTCGGCGCGGGCCGCGTTCGGGCGGAGCTGGGCGCAGCCTCTGAGCATGTCCTCGGCGGAGACCTCGATGTTCCCGGCGGGGCTCTGCGCGGCGACGCAGATCTGCTCCAGCTTGACCCAGACCGCCCAGCTGCCGAGCGGGGTGAGGGTGGCCTGGGCGGCGCCGTAGGTGAGGGCGCCGACGGATGCGAGGGCGCGCAGGGACCAGTCGAGCAGCGGCGCGAGGGGGGTGTCCTCGGCGCCGGGCTCCGGGCTCGGCTCGGAATCAGCGGGTGCGGCGCGAAGCGCCTCGTCAGAAGGGTGGTGGGCGACGGGTGGGACGTAGGGGACCTCGCAGCGCTCGGTGCGCAGTTCGGTGACCCGCTGTTCCAGGAGGTCGAGGAGCTGTTCCACGGGGACGGGCCCGGCGGAGAGCTGGAGGAAGGAGAGCACCTGGGGCATGGCCGAGACGACCTCGGCGACCGCCGCGGGCTCTCGGTCCTCGGGCTCGGGGTAGGCGATGGACCAGGCGTCGAAGAACGCGACCCAGCCGCGCAGTACGGCGCTGTCGTCGCGGTTCCAGGCGCGCAGCCGCCAGCCGGGGCGCGCGGTGTCGCCGTGCACCTCGACGAGGCCGGCCAGTCGGGCCGTGTCCCAGTCGTGGCGGACCTGATCCGGGGTCAGCCCCAGGTCGTCGGCGGCCCGTTCGGCGGTCGCGGCGGAGAGGGTGCCCTTGCCGTCGGGGCTCGCGCTCTCACGGCCGGGGCGCAGGGCGGCATCGGCCCAGTGGGCGACGCGGGCCGCGTCCGCCAGGACGGCGCGGGCCATGCGGGCGAGTTCCACGGGCGGCGGTGTGCCCTCCGGGGGCCGGGGAGCCGGTCGGCGGCGCTGGGTCACTGCTGCTCGGGGAGCGGCGGCCAGGGTTCGCGGGCCGACGAGTCGGAGCCTGGAGTCGCGCGGGTTACGGGACGTCACGGGGGCAGTCTTCCGGTTGACGGTCCGAAAACCCAAACGGAATGTCACAGCGGGCGACAGGGGTGGCCAACGCACGGGTTCCCCAAGGGGTCGACACCGATGGTGATCGCCTTGGTACAGCACTAAACGGAATGCGGCGTACCTCTCTGTGACGGACGGGTTCCACGGCCCTTTACGACGATGTGCCCAGTGGCCGCGTGCGGACCGTCGGCGGCCTGCGACTCCCTACATCAGTGGTGTGAGGAAGCGGCGGAGCGCTTCTTCGTAGGCCTTGGGGTCGGCGTTCCACATGGCGCCGTGCGGGGCGTGGCGGACCGTGCGGAGGGTGACCCGGTCGGGGCGGCGGGCGGCGAGGCGGCGGGAGGGGTCCCAGGGGGCGACGGTGTCGTCGGGGCCGTGGAAGATCAGGGTCGGTGTCCTGAGCCCCGGTGGGACGGCGTCCTGGTCGACGGGGGTGGCGCGCAGTCCCGTGCGGCCCTGGGCGGCGCGGACCGCGAGGGGCAGCAGGGCGCCGGGGGTGCGGCGGGCGGCGGCGAGAGCGCGCAGGGTGGCCGTCCAGTCGAGGACCGGCGAGTCGAGGACGAGTCCGGCGACGCGGTCGCGCAACGCGGAGTGCGTGGCGGCGCGCAGGGCCATGGTGGCGCCGGTGGACCAGCCGTGCAGGACGACCCGCTCGGCGCCGAACCGGACGGCGTACCGGATGGCGGCGTCCACGTCGCGCCACTCGGTCTCGCCGAGGTGGTTCAGGCCGTCCGGGGAGCGGGGTGCGCCCTGGTCGCCGCGGTAGGCGAGGGCGAGCACCGGGAAGTGGTGGCGGTGCAGGAACTCCATGACGTTCATGGTGTGTTCGCGGGTCGCGCCGAGGCCGTGCACGGCGATCACCCAGGTGCCCCGGTCCGCGGGCACGAACCACGCGGGCAGCGTGCCGAGTTCGCCGGGCACGTCGACGTCGTCGTGGTCAAGGCCGAGCGCGGTCCGCGGGTCTCCGATGTGGAGGTTGGGGGTGAGCCACACCCTGGCGCCCGGCTTGAGGGTGCCGTGGGTGACGCGCTCCAGGCGGCGTACGACGGCGTCGGGGGCGTGCGGAGCGCCGTTCAGGACGTTGCCGACGACCGCGTGGGAGCCGTTTCCGGTGAGGCCGTAGGTGCCGGGGCGCTGTGAGGCGAAGGCGCGGGTCAGTGCGATGCGGCCGGCGGCGGTGGCGTGCACGGTCAGACGGGGTTCCGTGGGCAGCGGTTCGCCCGGCGGCGCCTTCAGTGCGACGTCGCTCGCCAGGCGGCCCGCGGCGACACTGACCGCGCCGGCCGCGAACGCGACCCCGACGGCCGCGACTGCTGCTTTGACTGCACCCACGGGTCCAGTGTCCTGGCGGACCCCGTCAGGGGCCAGTGGGCGTGGGTCCGGGGGTGACCGGGGCGGGGCGGAACGGGGTCACGAGGCAGGCCCTGGTGACCGAAGGGGCATGTGTGAGACCGGCACCGCCGGACAGACCCGATTCGGCTGAGCGCCGTCGCGGCGGAGAGAGGTGACCGGCGGAAGGAGAGACAGCCGACTGGAGGCGGGGACGGCCGGGGCGGGAGCTGAGGAGAGGTGGTGGACGCTCCGGACGACAGACGACAGGTGGACCGCCGGAGGCGGAGGAGCGGTGGACGGTCTGGGCGGCAGGGGGCGGGTAGGCAGCCGGGGCAGAGGAGGGGCGGACCGCATGGAGAAGCAGGGGCAAGGAGCCGGCCGGAGGCAGGGGAAGGGGCGGACCGCTTGGAGAAGCAAGGGCAAGAAGCCGGCCGGAGGCAGAGGAAGGACGGACCGCCTAGGGAAGCAAGGGCAAGAAGCCGGCCGGAGGCAGGGGAAGGGGCGGACCGCCTGGAGAAGCAAGGGCAAGAAGCCGGCCGGAGGCAGAGGAAGGACGGACCGCCTAGGGAAGCAAGGGCAAGAAGCCGGCCGGAGGCAGAGGAAGGGGACGGTAGGTGGTCCGAGGGGCTGTTCCGCCGCTGAACTCTGCTTCCGCCGCGGGCGATCAGCCGCGACGTGTCTGTCCGGCGGTGCCGGTCGTCCCGCGCCGTCGGAAGTCCGCTACCCAGGCTGGCCGTACCCCCGGAGGCGGTCCCCCGCTTCGTTCACCTGTTCGCGGGTGAGTAGGTTCGGGGAGAGACCCGGGACCGAGGAGGCCGTCAGCCAGACCTGGCACATCCATTCGAGTTGGGTCGTGCGGTCGTATGCCTCGGAGAGGGTGTTTCCGTATGTGATCGTGCCGTGGTTCTGGAGGAGACAAGCGGTGCGCTCCGTCAAAGCGCGGAGCATGTTCTCGGCCAACTCCGGGGTGCCGTAGGTCGCATACGGGGCGACCCGGACGGGTCCGCCGAGGGCCGCGGACATGTAGTGGATCAGCGGCAGCTCGCTCACGAGGGTGGAGACGGCCGTCGCGTGGACGGCGTGGGTGTGGACGACGGCGCGGGCGTCGGTGGTGGTGTGGATCGCCAGGTGCATGGGGAGCTCGCTCGTCGGCCGGAGCGTGCCGAGAACCTGTCGGCCGGAGAGGTCGACGCCCGTCACGTCGTCCGGAGTCAGGCGGTCGTACGGCACTCCCGTCGGTGTGACCAGGACGGTGTCCCCGACGCGCACGGACACATTGCCGGAGGTGCCGACGACCAGACCGTCGGCCACCGTCCGGCGGGCCGTGGCGACGAGCTCGTCCCACGCGCGCGCCACGTCGTCCGGCACACCCCGCCGCCGTATGTTTCGCGAACCCGGTGAATCCCCACCCGCGTCCCGCTCGTCCCGGGTGTCGCTCCGCTGCTCAGCCATGCCGTGATCCTGCCAGGCGGACCACACCGACGGGTCCCGGCCGGGGCACTGTAGGGCCGGACGCGGACCTTCGGAAGAGCCCATATGCGTACACATCACCCGGTGTCGGCGATTGGCCGATGATCGACCGGGATTCGGCGATCTTCCAGTAGCCTCCGGGTGTTTTGTCGCACAAGTTGCCATTCCGGGGGGAACCATGGCCCGTGCTCTCAAGTCGTCCCGTCGCCGCAACCGCGTATTCGCCGCCTCCGTCGCGGCGCTCGCCCTAGGGGGGACCGCTCTCACCGAGATCCCCGTCTCGGCCGCCGCCAAGCCCAAGGGTCACGACGTCTCCTCGCACCAGAAGAAGGTGAACTGGTCGAGCGCGAAGTCGAAGGGCGCCAGGTTCGTCTACGTCAAGGCGACCGAGTCCACCACCTACCGCAACCCGTACTTCGCCCAGCAGTACGAAGGCTCGCGCGACGCGGGCCTGATCCGTGGCGCGTACCACTTCGCGGTGCCCCACAAGTCGTCGGGGAAGGCCCAGGCCCGCTACTTCGTCAACAACGGTGGCGGCTGGCGCGCGGACGGCTGGACGCTGCCGCCGGCGCTCGACATCGAGTACAACCCGTACGACAAGAAGAAGAAGTGCTACGGCCTGAGCAACAGCAAGATGGTCGGCTGGATCAAGTCGTTCAGCAACGAGGTCAAGCGCCTCACGGGCCGTCGGCCGGTGATCTACACGACCACCCACTGGTGGAAGACCTGCACGGGCAACAGCACGGCCTTCGGCGGGAACCACGCGCTGTGGCTGGCCCGGTACAACTCCGCGGGGGCGGGTGAGCTTCCCGCGGGGTGGAAGTTCTGGACGATGTGGCAGCACGACAACGGGAGCGGGAGCCTGCCGGGTGACCAGAATCTCTTCAACGGGTCGATGAGCCGGCTGAAGCAGTTCGCCGAGGGGTGAAGGGGTAACGGACCTCGGCATTCCGTCTCAGTTCGAACGCCGGGCCGCCGCTCCTCCGAGCTCGAAGCATGGGTCGCCACACAAGCGGAGCGGTGGCACCTCATTCACTACATCCCTACGCCCATCTCAGTTCATCTTCCGTTCACCCAGGTTGCCTACGGTCCACGTGCCACTGACGTCCAAAAGAAGCCCGGGTAAATGGAAAACTTCTCGCTGATCCTCGCGATCGTGGTGATCACCGCGCTCGCGTTCGATTTTACGAACGGTTTCCACGACACCGCCAACGCGATGGCCACCACCATCTCGACCGGCGCCATGAAGCCCAAGGTCGCGGTGGCCATGTCCGCCGTGCTCAACCTTGTCGGCGCGTTCCTTTCCATAGAGGTCGCCAACACCATCTCCAAGGGGCTCGTCGACGAGTCCGGCATACAGCCAGAGGTCATATTCGCGGCGCTCGTGGGCGCCATCCTCTGGAACCTGCTGACCTGGCTCGTCGGGCTCCCCTCCAGTTCCTCGCACGCCCTGATGGGCGGCCTCATCGGTGCCACCATCGCCTCGGCCGGCGCCGGCGCGGTGCACGGCGACGTGCTCGTCACCAAGGTGCTGATCCCCGCCGTCGCGGCCCCGCTGGTCGCCGGCGTCGCGGCGATGTTCGCCACCCGGCTGACGTACAGGCTCGGTGAGCACACGAGCGAGAAGGCCTCCGGCAAGGGGTACCGCGCCGGTCAGATCGCCTCCGCGGGCCTGGTCTCGCTGGCCCACGGCACGAACGACGCCCAGAAGACGATGGGCATCATCACCCTGGCCCTGGTCGCCGGCGGCGCCCTCGCGCCCGACTCCGACCCGCCGGTGTGGGTCATCGTCACCGCCGGTACGGCCATCGCGCTCGGCACCTATCTGGGCGGCTGGCGCATCATCCGCACGATGGGCAAGGGCCTGACCGACCTCCAGCCGCAGCAGGGCTTCGCCGCCCAGACCAGCGCGGCCACGGTCATCCTGGCCTCCTCGCACCTCGGCTTCTCGCTCTCCACCACGCACTCGGTCTCCGGTGCCGTGATGGGCGCGGGCCTCGGCCGCAAGGGCGGTGTGGTCCGCTGGTCCACCGCGACCCGGATGTTCGTCGCCTGGGGCCTGACCCTGCCGGCCGCCGCTCTGGTCGCCGCGCTCGCCGAGTGGGTGACGTCCTTCGGCAGCTGGGGCACGGCCGTCGTCGCGGTCTTCCTCATCGCCTCCAGCGCCGCGATCTGGGTCGTCTCGCGCCGCGAGGTGGTCGACCACACCAATGTGAACGACACCGAGGAGCCGCCCGGCGTGGTGACCACCGCGATGGCCGCCGTGACGCCGCCGCCGGCCGGCACCGTGACCGAGGACCTCACGGCGACCATCCCGGCCCCCGCGGCCCCGGCCGCCGTCGAGACCACGGCCCCGGCGAACTCGTCCACGCCGACGCCCGCCGTCTGAGCCCCGCGACCCCCTGAGGAAGATCACCACCATGCACATCGACTGGGCAGCTCTCGGCTCCGTCTTCGGAGTCAGCCTCGTGGTCACCGTGGCCCTCGTCGGCCTCTTCACCCTGGGCATCGTCGGCCTGTCCAAGCGGGAGACCGCGACCGCCGCCGGCAACTCACCGGCACCGGCCACGACAGCGGCGTACACGTGCTTCGCGGCCTGCGCGACGGCGGTGGGGTACGGGATCTACCTGATCATGGCCTGAGGCCCCGTCCACCCCTCTCACCTCGCACGACACACCACAACGAACCCCTCGTACCGTTTGACCAGGTATAGGGGGTTTGTCTATTTTCCACAGCAAACTGTGACCCTCGTCGAACGACTGCACCCTCAAGTCGTACGCCATGCAGCGACAGGAGTGGGCGGAGGCGCTCATCCGGGTGGAGAGCGCCCGTGTCGACGGCGAGATACGACTCGTGTCGACCCGCCTGCTGCTGGGCACGTTCTGCGCGAGCGTGCTGCTGCCGAGCATCGCGGTGGCGACCGGGTCGTGCCCACCACTCAGTTCGGGGCCACGCCACCACTCACCACGGCGATCACCGGCGCGATCGGCGCCGCACTGCTCACCTCGCTCGCCGCGGGGCTCGGCAAGGTACTGCGCGCCCGCGCCGACGCTTCGCGACCCAGCGGTCTCAGTGCCGCTCCGGCCCCCGCGGCCGAGCCCCGGCCAGAGCCCGGTCCAGGACCCTCAGCCGCTCCGTGACCGGAGTCAGCCCCCACCACAAACCCGCTCCCGCGGCGATGAGGGCGGTCACCACCAGCCAGACGACGCCTCGCACCTCCGTCCCCGGCACCAGCAGGGCGGCGAGCGCGCCCACTCCGACGGCCAGCACTCCGGCCACCATGCTGAAGAGCACCAGGGGGGCCGCGGCGGACAACAGCGTCCGCCGGTCCCTCGATGTCCTCGCATGCGCCGAGGCGGACCCCTTGGCCCGATCTTCCATCGCGTGCACCTCCCGTCCCCCGGAGGGTTCTTCAAGAACCGTCCGCTCCCGGGTCCACAAGCCCCGCCAGAAAACCACACCACGCGGCGTGACGGAAGGAGAGCACAGCGTTCTGATGCAAGTTTGAGTCACGCACCAGTACGTGACTCTCTCTGATCGACGCTTCCACGCAGACAGCGGCCTCGCCCGCTCCACCTCCCAAGTCGGCGCACCGACACGGCGTCCTCACCGCGACGACCCGAGCGCCGGGTCCAACCGCCGCGCGGGCGCGGAGGAGGGCCGGCCACACCAGGTTCGTCTCCCCGCGACGAAACACCCGACGCCGCTCGTCGGCGCTCAGCTTTCGTACTGCCGTCCCCTTGAGTGCTCCCAGCTCGGGCGTCAGGAAAGAGCACGGAAAGAGCACGGAAAGAGCCTATTAGGGCATCTGACGATATTTCAGCGATGTGGGGCTCAGCACACCGCTCCACCGCAGGTCAACAGCAAGTTGACGGTTCTTCCAGGTGCGTGGTGGACTGCCGGGGCCATGTACGACGGCAGGAGAGGAAGCCGGTGCGAGTCCGGCGCGGTCCCGCCACTGTCACCGGGGAAGAACCTTCCCGGGAGCCAGGAACTCTCGCCGTCGGTCTCGTCGAACCAGGGCGTGGACACCCTGAGTGAGGACATATCGCCATGCGCGGCTGCCCATCGGGGCTCAGCACCCGGTCCCTGCCCGACCTCGTGATCGGCTGAACCGATGCGTGCCGATCGCGTCTTCGCGTACGGTGCCGCCGCCGGGCTCCTCGGTGACCTGCTCCTGGGCGATCCTCGCCGGGGGCATCCGGTCGCCGCGTTCGGTCGGGCCGCCGGTGCCGTGGAGCGGGTGTTGTGGCGGGACCACCGCGGGTGGGGCGCTCTGCACACCGCGGTGTGCGCGGGTGGCGCCGTAGCGCTGGGAGCCGTGGCGGCGGCCGCCGTACGGCCATCGCGTGCCGCCTCCGTCGGATTGACCGCCGCCGCCACCTGGGCCGTCGTCGGGGGGACCTCGCTCGGGCGGGAGGCCCGGGCGATCGGGCGGTCCCTCGATGCGGGCGATGTCGAGGGCGCGCGGGACCGCTTGCCTCATCTGTGCGGGCGGGATCCTCAGGCGCTCGACTCGGACGGGATCGCGCGGGCCGTCGTGGAGTCCGTCGCCGAGAACACGTCGGACGCGGTGGTGGGGGCGCTCGTGTGGGGGGCCGTGGGGGGTGTGCCCGGGCTGGTGGGGTTCCGGGCCGTCAACACGTTGGACGCCATGGTCGGGCATCGGTCGCAACGGTATCGGCGGTACGGGTGGGCCTCCGCGCGGCTGGACGACGTGGCGGGGTGGCCGGGAGCTCGGCTGACCGCGGTGTTGGCCGCGGCAGCCGGTGGGGATGCCCGGGGGGCTGTCCGGGCTTGGCGGGCCGATGCGGGGAGGCATCCGAGTCCCAACGCGGGGCCTGTGGAGGCGTCGTTCGCGGGGGCGCTCGGAGTGCGGTTGGGGGGCACGTTGTCGTACGGGGGGCGGGTTGAGCATCGGCCTGTGCTGAACGGGGAGGGGCGGACCGTCGTCGTGGGGGACATCGAGCGGGCTGTTCGGTTGTCTCGGCGGGTCGGGTGGCTGGCCCTTGGGGTGAGTGCGGGTGCGGCGGTGCTGCGGGGCCGGGTTTCGCGGCGCCCGGCACACCAGGTGAGGAGTCAGGGATGAGTGGCGGGCTGTTGGTCGCCGGGACCACCTCCGATGCCGGTAAGAGCGTTGTCACCGCCGGGATCTGTCGGTGGCTCGTGCGGCAGGGGGTCAAGGTCGCGCCGTTCAAGGCGCAGAACATGTCGCTCAATTCCTTCGTGACGAAGGAAGGCGCTGAGATCGGGCGGGCTCAGGCCATGCAGGCTCAGGCCTGTCGCGTCGAGCCGAGTGCGCTCATGAACCCCGTTCTGCTGAAGCCCGGGGGTGAGCGGAGCAGTCAGGTGGTGCTGCTGGGGAAGCCCGTGGGTGAGATGAGTGCGCGCGGGTATCACGGCGGGCGGCAACAGCGGCTGCTCGGGACCGTGTTGGAGTGTCTCGCCGAGTTGCGGGGCACATATGACGCGGTGATCTGTGAGGGGGCCGGTTCGCCCGCCGAGATCAATCTTCGGCGCACCGACATCGTCAACATGGGGATAGCCCGGAATGCCGGGCTTCCCGTCCTCGTCGTCGGCGACATCGATCGCGGTGGGGTCTTCGCGTCCTTCTTCGGGACCGTCGCGCTGCTCTCGCCCGAGGATCAGGCCCTCGTCGCCGGCTTCCTCGTCAACAAGTTCCGGGGGGACGTCTCCCTGCTGGAGCCGGGGCTCGACATGTTGCACGGGCTCACCGGGCGGCGGACGTACGGTGTGCTGCCCTTCCGGCACGGACTCGGGATCGACGAGGAGGACGGGCTTCGGGTCTCGCTGCGGGGGACGGTCCGGGAGTCGAATGTCGCGCCGCCCGTCGGGGAGGACGTGCTGCGGGTCGCCGTGTGCGCGGTTCCGCTGATGTCCAACTTCACCGATGTCGACGCGCTCGCCACCGAACCCGGTGTCGTCGTGCGGTTCGTGGACCGGGCCGAGGAACTGGCCGACGCCGACCTCGTCGTCGTTCCGGGGACCCGGGGCACGGTCCGGGCGCTGGAGTGGCTGCGGGAGCGGGGGCTCGCCGACGCCATCGCGCGACGCGCCGCGGAGGGGCGGCCGGTCCTCGGCATCTGCGGGGGGTTCCAGATGCTCGGGGAACACATCGAGGACGAGGTCGAGAGTCGGCGGGGGCATGTGGACGGGCTCGGAATCCTGCCCGTGCGCGTGCGGTTCGCTCGCGAGAAGACGCTCACGCGCCCCGTCGGGGAGGCCCTCGGGGAGCGGGTCGAGGGGTACGAGATTCATCACGGGGTCGCTGAAGTCATGGGCGGGGATGCGTTCATCTCCGATGACAACGGACACAGCCTGGACGGGTGCCGGGTCGGGCAGACCTGGGGCACGCACTGGCACGGGTCGCTGGAGTCGGACGGGTTCCGGCGGGCCTTTCTGCGCGAGGTGGCGGCCGCGTCGGGGCGCCGTTTCGTGCCGGCCGCCGACACGTCGTTCGCCGCGCTGCGCGAGGAGCAGCTGGACCGGCTCGGCGATCTGATCGAGGAACACGCGGACACCGACGCGCTCTGGCGGCTCATCGAGTCGGGCACGCCGGCTGGACTGCCTTTCGTGCCGCCCGGAGCGCCCGGAGCACCGGAAGCGCCCGGAGCACCGAAAGCGCCCGCATGAGCGCGTCACACGCACGACATGAGCGAGCGGCTACGGGCCATCTGCCCGGGCCGGAGGGTGACTTGGAGGGCGACGAGAAGTGAGTGTTCCATTTCCGTTCACGGCCGTCGTCGGCCAGGACGACCTGCGGCTGGCGCTGCTGCTGAACGCGGTGTCGCCGGCGGTCGGCGGTGTGCTGGTGCGCGGTGAGAAGGGGACCGCGAAGAGCACCGCCGTGCGGGCGCTCGCGGCGCTGCTGCCGGAGGTGGAGGTCGTCGCCGGGTGCCGGTTCTCGTGCGATCCCGCGAAGCCGGACCCCGCGTGTCCGGACGGGCCGCACGAGCCGGCGTTCGAGACACGGCCGTCCCGCATGGTCGAGCTGCCCGTCGGCGCCTCCGAGGACCGGCTCGTCGGCGCGCTCGACATCGAGCGGGCGCTGTCCGAGGGCGTGAAGGCGTTCGAGCCGGGGCTGCTCGCGGACGCGCACCGGGGGATCCTCTACGTCGACGAGGTGAACCTGCTCCACGACCACCTCGTCGATCTACTGCTCGACGCGGCCGCGATGGGCGCCTCGTACGTGGAACGCGAGGGCGTCTCCGTACGGCATGCCGCGCGGTTCCTGCTCGTCGGGACGATGAACCCCGAAGAGGGCGAGCTGCGGCCGCAGTTGCTCGACCGGTTCGGGCTGACCGTCGAGGTCGCGGCCTCGCGCGAGCCGGACCAGCGGGTGGAGGTCGTACGGCGGCGGCTCGCCTACGACGACGACCCGGCGGGTTTCGTGGCCCGTTGGGCGGACGAGGAGGCCGACGTACGGCAACGCATCGTCGCCGCACGGGAGTTGCTGCCGTCCGTGGTACTGGGCGACGGGGCGCTGCGGCAGATCGCGGCGACCTGTGCGGCCTTCGAGGTGGACGGTATGCGGGCCGACATCGTGATGGCCCGGACGGCGACCGCGCTGGCCGCGTGGGCGGGGCGGACCGAGGTACTCGCGGACGATGTGCGCCGGGCGGCGCTGCTCGCGCTGCCGCACCGGCGGCGGCGGAACCCGTTCGACGCGCCGGGGCTCGACGAGGACAAGCTCGACGAGACGCTGGAGGAGTTCGCGGATTCAGCGGATCCGTCGGATTCAGCCGATCCGTCGGATTCAGCGGATTCATCGGAGGACGAGGATCCGGATCCCGGTCCGGACGGGCCCGGTGGCGGGGGGCAGCCGCCTTCCTCGGAGCCCGACGGGCCGCAGGGCAGCGACTCCGGGGCACAGTCCGAGACCGGGGAGGGCGTGCCGGCGCAGGCCCCGGCCGCCGGGGAGCGGTCCGCCGTACGGGCCGCCGAACCCTTTCGTACGAAGGTGCTGAGCGTGCCGGGGCTCGGGGAGGGCGCCGCCGGGCGGCGTTCGCGGGCGCGGACCGAGCACGGACGTACGACCGGGGCGCGCAGGCCGCGCGGCACGCTGACCAAGCTGCATCTGGCGGCGACCGTGCAGGCCGCCGCGCCGCATCAGCGGACGCGGGGGCGGTCCGGGCCGGGGCTGGTCGTACGCCGTGACGATCTGCGGCAGGCGACCCGGGAGGGGCGTGAGGGGAACCTCGTGCTCTTCGTGGTCGACGCCTCCGGGTCGATGGCGGCGCGGCAGCGGATGAGTGCCGTGAAGGGCGCTGTGCTCTCGCTGCTCCTCGACGCCTATCAGCGGCGGGACAAGGTGGGGCTGGTGACCTTCCGGGGGTCGGCCGCCGACCTGGCGCTGCCGCCGACCTCGTCCGTGGACGCGGCGGCGACCCGGCTGGAGTCGCTGCCGACGGGTGGGCGGACGCCGCTCGCGGCCGGGCTGCTCAAGGCCCACGACGTGCTGCGGGTGGAGCGGCTGCGGGACCCCGCGCGCCGGCCGCTGGTCGTGGTGGTGACCGACGGTCGGGCGACCGGCGGGCCGGAGCCCGTCGCTCTCGCCGGGCGTGCGGCGCGACTGTTCGCGGCCGAGGGCACCGCGTCCGTGGTCGTCGACTGCGAGTCGGGTCATGTCCGGCTGGGGCTCGCCGGGCAGCTCGCGGGTGAACTGGGCGGCACGGCGGTGACGTTGGACGAGCTGCGGGCGGACTCCATCGCCGGGCTGGTACGGGATGTGCAGGGGACGCGCGGAACGCACGGAACGCAGGGACCACAGAAAACACCGAGGAGGGCCGCGTAGATGCCGCAAGGACAGCCAAGTGTCGTGCCGGACGACGGACTGACGACTCGTCAGCGCAGGAATCGCCCGCTGGTCTTCGTGCACACGGGTATCGGCAAGGGCAAGTCCACCGCCGCGTTCGGGCTCGCGCTGCGCGCCTGGAACCAGGGGTGGCCGATCGGGGTGTTCCAGTTCGTCAAGTCGGCGAAGTGGAAGGTCGGTGAGGAGAACGCGCTGCGCGTGCTCGGGGCGTCCGGTGAGGGCGGGTCCGTCGACTGGCACAAGATGGGCGAGGGCTGGTCGTGGGTGCAGCGCGACGGGCAGATGGACAACGAGGACAAGGCCCGCGAGGGCTGGGAGCAGGTCAAGCGGGACCTGGCGGCCGAGACGTACAAGCTGTATGTGCTGGACGAGTTCGCGTACCCCCTGCACTGGGAGTGGATCGACACCGACGAGGTGATCGACGTGTTGCGGGACCGGCCGGGGACCCAGCATGTCGTGATCACCGGGCGGAACGCGCCCGAGAAGCTCGTCGACTTCGCGGATCTCGTGACCGACATGTCGAAGGTCAAGCACCCCATGGACGCGGGCCAGAAGGGCCAGCGGGGCATCGAGTGGTGACGCCGTGACCTCCTCCTCCCCCGCCTCCGCCTCCGCCTCCTCATCCACCGCCTCCCTGTCCTCCGTCCCCCGGCTGGTCATCGCCGCGCCCTCCTCGCGCAGCGGCAAGACCACCGTGGCCACGGGGTTGATGGCCGCGCTCACCGAGCGGGGGCTCGCCGTGTCCCCGCACAAGGTGGGGCCGGACTACATCGACCCCGGGTATCACGCTCTCGCGAGCGGGCGGGTGGGGCGGAACCTCGACGCGTACCTGTGCGGACCCGAGCTGGTCGCGCCACTCTTCGCGCACGGGGCGCGCGGGTGCGACATCGCCGTCGTCGAGGGTGTGATGGGGATGTACGACGGGGCCTCGGGGCAAGGGGAGTTGGCGTCCACCGCGCATGTGGCGAAGCTGTTGCGGGCGCCGGTGGTACTGGTCGTGGACGCGTCCTCGCAGTCGCGGTCCGTGGCGGCGCTGGTGCACGGGTTCGCCTCCTGGGATCCCGAGGTGCGAATGGGAGGCGTGGTCCTCAACAAGGTCGCCTCGGACCGGCACGAGGAGTTGCTGCGGGACGCCCTGGAGTCGACCGGTGTGCCCGTGCTGGGGGTGCTGCGGCGAGCGCCTCAGGTGGACACGCCGTCCCGGCATCTGGGGCTGGTGCCGGTCGCCGAGCGGCGACGCGCGGCGGTGGAGGCCGTGGCGGCGATGGCCGCGCAGGTGCGGGCGGGGTGCGATCTGGAGGCGCTGGTCGCGCTCGCCCGGAGTGCCGGGGCGCTGTCGGGTGCGGCGTGGGAGCCGCCCGTCGCCACCACTTCGGGGAGGCGGGAGGTGGTGGCCGTGGCCGGCGGGCCCGCGTTCACCTTCTCCTATGCCGAGCACGCCGAGCTGCTGACCGCCGCCGGTGCCGAGGTGGTCGTCTTCGATCCCCTGCGCGACGAGCAACTGCCCGAGGGGACACGTGGGTTGGTGATCGGCGGCGGGTTTCCCGAGATGTACGCCGCTGAACTGTCCGCCAACGAACCGCTGCGGAAGGCGGTCGCCGAGCTGGCGTTCGGCGGGGCTCCGGTGGCCGCCGAGTGTGCCGGTCTGCTCTACCTCTGCCGGGAGCTGGACGGGCGGCCCATGTGCGGGGTGCTCGACGCGACGGCGCGGATGGACGAGCGGCTGACCCTCGGATACCGGGACGCCGTGGCCGTCGGCGACAGCGTGCTCGCACCGGCCGGGACCCGCATGCGGGCGCACGAATTCCACCGGACGGTCGTCGAGCCGGGGGCCGGGCCGGCTCCCGCCTGGGGGGTACGGACCCCTCGGCCGCGGCTCGAAGGGTTCGTGCAGCAAGGTGTGCACGCGAGCTATCTGCACACGCACTGGGCGGCGGAGCCCGGTGTCGCCCGTCGGTTCGTGGAGAGATGCCGGACCTCATGAGCGGCGGCCTGGTCGGAGCCCCGCCCGGCTTGAAGCCCTTCCGCTCACTCCGCCACGCCCACCACCAGCCAGATGAAGGCCGCCCCGGCGATCGTGCACAGCAGTGTGGAGCGGGCCGGGTGTGCGTGGTGGGCCTCGGGGAGGATCTCGGCGGCGGCGAGGTAGAGCAGCGCGCCGCCGAAGAACCCGAGGTAGCAGCCGAGGGGGCCCTCCGGGATCGTGAACAGCAGGGTGGAGGCGGCTCCCACCACCGGGGCCGCCGCGTCCGCGAACAGCATCGCGAGCGCGCGGCGGCGGGCATTGCCGTACAGGCTCGTGAGGGTGTACGTGTTGAAGCCGTCCGCGAAGTCGTGGGCGATCACCGCGAGCGCGACCGCGATGCCCATGCCCTCGCCGATCTGGAAGGCCGCGCCGATCGCCACGCCGTCCATGGCGCTGTGTCCGACCATCGCGGCCGCGGCCGTCAGGCCCACCTGGGGCGTACGGCCGTTGTACTCCTCCGCCCCGTGCGCGGCCTGGCGGGCGGCCAGCAGGCGTTCCACGAGGTGGGCCAGGAGAAAGCCGGCGACGAACAGCAGCAGCGCGGCCGGTACGCCGAAGACCTCGTCGCCGGCGGCCTCCAGCGCCTCGGGGAGCAGGTCGAGGCCGACCACGCCCAGCATCAGGCCGCCCGCCAGGCCCAGCACCAGGTGACGACGGTCCGTCACCCGTTGTGCCGTCCAGCCGCCGACCAGCGTCATCAGGAACGCGCCGAGTGCTACGAAGACCGCCATGCGTACTTGCTACCGGAAGAGGGGGACCTCTTGGGTGCGGCGCCCCGGGTGAGTGCGGAGTGGGAAGGCCGGGTTTTGGCTGCGGGTTCGTCGTGGCTGGTCGCGCCCACGCGGCGGAGCCGCATATGTCACCGCCCCGCGCCCCTGAAGGGGCGCGGCCGTGGCTGACCATGTGCTCGGCTCGCTCGTCGTGGGTGTGGGCGCCTCCAGGGGCGCGCCGGTGGCGGAAGTCCTCTGCCTGATCGAGGACGCCCTGCGGGACGCCGGATTCTCGCCCGAGTCGCTCGCCGTACTCGCCACCGTCGACGCCAAGGCCGACGAACCCGGCATCGTCCAGGCCGCCGAGCGCCTCGGCGTTCCCCTGGTGACCTACTCCGCAGCGGAGTTGGCCACGGTGGAGGTTCCCAACCCCTCCGACGCCCCCCTCACCACCGTCGGCACACCGTCCGTCGCGGAAGCCGCCGCGCTCGTACGCGGTGGTGAACTCCTCGTCCCCAAGCGGAAGTCGGAGCGGGCGGACGGGCGGCCGGCGAGGGTGACGTGTGCCGTCGCGTCAGCCGGTGTCGTGCGGGACGCCTCGCCGCCGGCCGAGTCGAGCCGGCTGACGAACCGTGGCTTCGCCGAACCCGACGCCGGTCGGCATGATGATCGTCGTGACCGTGACCGTGACCGTGGCCTTGAGGATCACGATGACGGTGACCGCCGCCGACCCGCCCTGAACGCCCTCCCGCTTTCCGCTGCCCTACTGCTTCCGCGCCCACACCCACCTTCCGCTTCCGAGGAGACATCGTGACCACCCCGCCGCCCGCCCTGCTCATCGCCGGTCATGGCACCCGGGACGATGCCGGCGCCGAGGCGTTCCGTGTCTTACTGCGCGAGCTGGCGGGCCGGTACCCCGGGCTGCCCGTCGGGGGCGGCTTCGTCGAGCCGTCCCGGCCGTCGCTGGGCGAGGCCGTGGACGGGCTGCTGGAGCGGGGGGTACGGCGGTTCGCCGTGGTCCCGCTGACGTTGGAGCCCGCCGGGCGCGCCGAGGCGGGCGTCGCGGCGGCGCTGGCTCGCGCGCAGGAGCGGTTCCCGGGGATCTCGTACACCTGCGGCCGTCCGCCGGGCCCGCATCCGGCGCTGCTGAACCTCCTGGAGCGGCGGACGGAGGAGGCGCTGAGGTCGCCCTCGCCGCGTACGCCGGGTGACCGGGCCGATGTGACCGTGCTGCTCGTCGGGCACGGGTCGACCGACCCCGAGGCCAACGCCGAGGTGCACAGGGCGGCCCGGCTGTTGTGGGAGGGGCGCGGGTACGCGGGCGTGGAGACGGCGTTCGTGTCGCCGGCGGCGCCGGACGTGCCGAGCGGTCTCGACCGGTGCGTGAGGCTGGGCGCGCGGCGGATCGTCGTGCTGCCGTACTTCCCGCTCACCGGTGTGCCGGCGGACCGGGTACGGCAGCAGACCGAGGGCTGGGCTGCCGCTCGTCCGGAGATCGAGGTACGGTCGGCCGATGTCATCGGACCGGAGCCGGAGCTGCTCGATCTGGTCGTGGAGCGGTACCGGGAGGCGCTGGAGGGCGACCCGCACATGAACCGCGATTCCCGCGACTCCTCCACCCACGGCGGCAACCCGTCCGGCGTCGAGAACACCACAGGGCTGCCGCGGCAGTCGCGCGTCCATCCGGACGACGACGGGCACCACGGCCACGATCATCACCACTGGGGACACGCGAACTCCCATGCACACTGAATCCGACTCCGGGAGCAGGCACGACCTGCGGCACGCGGGTCACGACCTGCGGCATCACGGCGACGCCGAGGTGCGGGACGACGGGGCGAGGCTCATCGATCTCGCCGTGAACGTCCGGGCCGACACGCCGCCCGCCTGGCTGCGGGAACGGATCGCCGGATCGCTGGCCGGGCTGGCCGCCTACCCGGACGGGCGGGCCGCCCGGGCGGCGGTGGCGGCCCGGCACGGGCTGCCGACGGACCGGGTGCTGCTCACGGCGGGTGCGGCCGAGGCCTTCGTGCTGCTCGCGCGCGCCCTGAAGGTCCGTCAACCTGTGGTCGTTCACCCACAGTTCACGGAACCGGAGGCCGCGCTGCGGGACGCCGGACACACCGTGGACCGGGTGCTGCTGCGGGAGTCGGACGGCTTCCGGCTGGACCCGGCGGCCGTGCCGCAGGACGCGGACCTGGTCGTCATCGGCAACCCGACCAACCCGACGTCGGTGCTGCACCCGGCCGCGTCCATCGCCCGACTGGCCCGGCCGGGGCGGACATTGGTGGTGGACGAGGCGTTCATGGACGCGGTGCCCGGTGAGCGTGAGGCGCTGGCCGGCCGGACGGACGTGCCCGGACTCGTCGTCCTGCGCAGCCTCACCAAGACATGGGGGCTGGCCGGTCTGCGGATCGGCTACGTCCTCGCCGCACCCGAGACGATCACCGAGCTGGAGCGCGCCCAGCCTCTGTGGCCGGTGTCGACGCCCGCCCTCGCGGCGGCCGAGGCGTGCGTGTCGGACCGGGCGCTGGCGGAAGCGGCCGAGGCGGCCGGCCGGATCGCCGCCGACCGTGCCCATCTGGTCGCCGGGCTCCAGGAGTTCGCCCCCGACGGCCT
>NZ_JBHVDX010000074.1:0-41508 GCF_042802555.1 Streptomyces sp. NPDC057474
GCCAGCCCCCACCGGACCCGCAGCCGCGACATCAAGCGAACCGTCCGGCCCGGGGCGAAATCCGAGGGCCGGGCCGGGGCGAAATCCGAGGGCCGGGCCGGGAACCAGGGGGCTACTCCCGGCCCCCCGGGATCTCGCCCAGGTTCACCGGCCGGTGCTCCAGCCGGGACAGCTCGCACGCTTCGGCGATCCGGAGCGCCTGGAGGGCCTCGCGACCGTCGCAGGGGTTGGCCCGCTCCCCGCGCACCACCTCGACGAACGCGGCGATCTCGGCCTCGTACGCGGTGGCGAAGCGCTCCAGGAAGCCGGTCCACGGCTTGTCCGCGGGCGGCGGCCCGGTCGCCTCCGTGGACGCGACCGGCGTACGGTCGTCCAGCCCGACCACCACGGTGTCCAGCTCACCGGCCAGCTCCAGCCGGACGTCGTACCCGGCCCCGTTCACGCGTGCCGCCGTGGCCGTGACGAGCGTGCCGTCCTCCAGCGTGAGCACGGCGGCCGCCGTGTCGAGGTCGTGCGCCTCCCGGAACATCGGGTGCCCGGCGTCCGACCCGGTGGCGTACACCGTGGCGACCTCGCGCCCGGTCACCCACCGCACGATGTCGAAGTCGTGGATCAGACAGTCCCGGTAGATCCCGCCGGAGACCGGCAAGTACTCCGCGGGCGGCGGCGTCTGATCGGCCGTCAGCGCCCGTACGGTGTGCAGCCGCCCGAGCCGGCCCGCGCGTACCGCCTCCCGCGCGGTGACATAGCCGGAGTCGAAACGCCGCTGGAAGCCCATCTGCAGCACCGTCCCGGCGGCGTCGACCTCCGTCAGCGCGCTTAACGTGTTCGGCAGGTCCACGGCGATGGGTTTCTCACAGAAGACCGGGAGCCCCGAGCGCGCTGCCCGACCGATCAGTTCGCCGTGGGCCGACGTCGCGGCCGTTATGACCACGGCGTCCACACCCCAGGTGAAGATCTCGTCCACGCCGGGCGCCACCGTCTCGCCGAGGCGATCCGCGAGGTCATGGGCCCGAGCCGTATCGACGTCCGTGATGATCAGAGAGCCGACATCACGGTGGCGGCTGAGCGTGGTCGCGTGAAAAGTCCCGATGCGACCCGCCCCGATGAGTCCGATGCGCATGGGAAACAAAGTGGGGTCGCACCTGCCGCCGTGTCAATGGTTTGTCCGGACAACCGAACTACGCAACTTCCCGTCAACAAGCACCGGGGCTACGCTCGGCCCGTGCCGAAACCAGAAGTGGCTCCGACCGTGTCGCTCCAGCTCAGCGTCGACCGCAGCAGCCCGGTCCCGCTCTACTTCCAGCTGTCCCAGCAGCTGGAGGCCGCGATCGAGCACGGTGAGCTGACCCCGGGCAGTCTGCTGGGCAACGAGATCGAGCTGGCCGCACGCCTCGGCCTGTCCCGCCCGACCGTCCGCCAGGCCATCCAGTCCCTGGTCGACAAGGGCCTGCTCGTACGGCGCCGCGGCGTGGGCACCCAGGTCGTCCACAGCCAGGTCAAACGCCCCCTGGAACTCAGCAGCCTCTACGACGACCTCGAGGCCGCCGGCCAGCGCCCGGCCACCCATGTTCTCCTCAACACCACCGTCACCGCCTCCGCCGAGGTCGCCGCCGCCCTCGCCGTCGCCGAGGGCAGCGAAGTCCACCGGATCGAGCGACTCCGTCTGGCCCACGGCGAACCCATGGCCTACCTCTGCAACTACCTCCCCACCGACCTCCTCGACCTCGACTCCCCCCAACTCGAGGCCACCGGCCTCTACCGCCTCATGCGCGCCGCAGGCATCACCCTCCACAGCGCCCGCCAGACGATCGGTGCGAAGGCAGCCACCCCGGACGAGGCCGACCGCCTGACCGAGCCCGAGGGCGCACCCCTCCTGACGATGCAGCGCACCACCTTCGACGACACGGGCCGAGCGGTCGAATACGGCACCCACATCTACCGGGCGTCGCGTTACTCGTTCGACTTCCAACTCCTGGTGAGGTCGTGAGCGAGGGGTACCCCCTGTGCCTTTGAGGGGCGCGGGGAACTGCGCGACCAGCCCCCACCCACCCGCACCCGAAGAACAACCGATGGCACCCCCGCCCCCACGGCACACCGAGCGGAGCGTTAAGGCAGAATCGGTCCGATGAGCACTTACCGCGACTTCACCCACCGCGGCTCCGCGCGGGCCACCGTCCTGCGGACCGTGGGAACGCGCGAGCGCCGCTCCCACCTGACGGCCCCCCGCGTCCCCACCGTCGGCATCGACATCGGCGGCACGAAGGTGATGGCGGGCGTCGTGGACGCCGACGGCAACATCCTGGAGAAGCTCCGCACGGAGACCCCGGACAAGTCGAAGAGCCCTCAGGTCGTCGAGGACACCATCACGGAACTGGTCCTGGACCTCTCCGACCGGCACGACGTGCACGCCGTCGGCATCGGCGCCGCCGGCTGGGTGGACGCGGAGCGCAACCGCGTGCTGTTCGCCCCCCATCTGTCCTGGCGCAACGAGCCGCTGCGCGACCGCCTCGCCGGCCGGCTCGCCGTCCCGGTCCTGGTCGACAACGACGCCAACGCCGCCGCCTGGGCCGAGTGGCGCTTCGGCGCCGGCCGCGACGAGGACCACCTGGTCATGATCACGCTCGGCACCGGCATCGGCGGCGCGATCCTGGAGGACGGACAGGTCAAGCGCGGCAAGTTCGGCGTCGCGGGCGAGTTCGGCCATATGCAGGTCGTGCCCGGCGGCCACCGCTGCCCGTGCGGCAACCGCGGCTGCTGGGAGCAGTACAGCTCGGGGAACGCCCTGGTCAGAGAGGCCCGCGAACTCGCGGCGGCCGACTCCCCGGTGGCATACGGGATCATCGAGCACGTCAAGGGGAACATCGCCGACATCACCGGGCCGATGATCACGGAACTCGCCCGCGAGGGCGACGCGATGTGCATCGAGCTGCTCCAGGACATCGGCCAGTGGCTCGGCGTCGGCATCGCCAACCTGGCCGCCGCCCTCGACCCGTCCTGCTTCGTCATCGGCGGCGGTGTCTCGGCCGCCGACGACCTGCTGATCGGCCCGGCCCGGGACTCCTTCCGCCGCCACCTCACCGGCCGCGGCTACCGCCCCGAGGCCCGGATCGCGCGCGCCCAGCTCGGACCCGAGGCCGGCATGGTGGGCGCCGCCGACCTCGCCAGACTCGTCGCCCGCCGTTTCCGCCGCGCCAACCGGCGCCGGGTGGAGCGGTACGAGCGGTACGCGCGGTACGTGGAGGCCCGCCGTACCACCCAGGACTCCGCGTGACCGCCTCCGTGCCGCGCCAGGGCGCCTCCCCGGAGGAGCCGGAGCGGCCCGCCGAGAACCGCCGCCACAGGAACCGCCGCAGGGCGATCACCCTGGCGATCATCGTGCTGCTCATCGGCGTACCCGCCGGCTATCTGGTGATCTCCGCCAACCAGAGCCGCGACAGCGGCAAGGACAAGGAGAAGAAGTACTCGGCGACCGGCCTCACCGCCCACTGGCCCTCCCGGGTCCAGCAGCGCCTCTACCAGGTGCCGATCCCGCCGTACTCCAAGCACGTCGCGTACTACGAGACGAACAACTGGAAGACCAGCCGTCTCTATGTGCAGTTCTATACGAGCAACGAGGGCCTGGAGAGCTTCCTCAACCAGATCGGCGTCAGCACGGACAACCTGGAACACGACGAGATCGCCGTCAACGCCCGCGACCGGGGGATCGTCGGCTGGGACTTCACCGGCTCGGGCCCCTGGTACGGCCTCGTCAGCGACCAGAAGAACCCCGCACCCACCCACGATATCGTCGTGAACCGGTCCAACCCGGACCATCCGATGGTGTACGTGGTGTCACGAACAGTGCCCTGAACAGGGAAAACGTCGGTCCGGGCGTGCTCGCACACAGGCGTCGCAACCGATTGTCAGACCCCGCCCGTAGAGTCGGAGACAGCTGATCGGAGCCTGAGACGGCTCATCCGACGGAAGGGCGGGAGGTGACCGGACACATGCGGGACATGGCTGTTCCCGAGGCCGACACGGCCGTCCCCGCGCGGACGGCCGTCCCCGTCCGGCTGGCCGCCGTCTTCCTCCCGGCTCCGCTGCCCCGCCACGGCCGGTTCGCGTTCTGGGACCCGGCGGGCGGCGAGCCGCCGCCGGGAGACACCGAGGACCTCACGGTCGTACGACAGCACGGCTCCGGAGCCCGCCGGGGCACCGTCCCCGCCGTGAGTCTGCCGGTCGGCGAAGCCCTTCCCCTGCTCACCCGCGCCCGGCGCGACCCCGCCGCCCACCCCGCCACGGCCTGCTGGGGTGCGGCCACGCTGCACGCGCTGCGACTGATCGCCCGGGGGCGGCTGCTGCCGGGACTGACCACCGAGGGGTACGACGCGTGGCGGGCGGGACCGCTCGACCCGGACGACATCGCGCACCTCAGGGCCGTCGCCGCGGCACTGCCGTACGAGGGCCACGCGGTTCCGCTGCCCGGCAAGGGTCCGCTGCGGCTGCCCGAGCCGGAGTCACTGATGCGGTCCTTCCTGGACGCGGTCGCCGACACGCTGCCGCGCGGCCCGGCTGCGCCGTACGTCTCCGGGAAACCGTTCGCCGCGCACACCGGACAGCGACTGCCGCACGCCCGCGACTGGGCGGCCGAGGTCGCCGCGGGCATGGACGCGGGCGTGCGCGTCTCCCTGCGCCTCGACCTGGCGGCGCACGACCTCTTCGACGACAGCGAAGGGGCCCCGCGGGCGGGCGCGGCCGTCGTCCAGGTGCACAGCCTCGCCGACCCCACCCTCGTCATCGACGCCGCCGCGCTGTGGGCGGGTGACGCGGACGCGGCGTTCGGGCCCCGCGCGCGCGTGGACGCCGCCCTCGCCGTACGACGCGCCGCCCGCGTCTGGCCGCCCCTGGACCGGCTCTCCGAGCAGGACGTCCCCGATGTCCTCGCCCTCTCCGAGGACGAGCTGTCCGACCTGCTCGGCGTCGCCGCGACCCGGCTCGGCGCGGCCGGCGTCGCCGTGCACTGGCCCCGGGACCTGGCCCACGACCTGAGCGCCCGCGCCGAGGTGAGCCCGGCGCCCGGCTCCGCCACGGACGGCACCGGTTTCTTCGAGAGTGAGGAACTGCTGCGCTTCCGCTGGCAGTTGGCGCTCGGCGGCGACCCGCTCACCGAGGCCGAGATGGACACCCTCGCGGAGGCCCACCGCCCGATCGTCCGCCTCCGCGACCAGTGGGTCCTCGTCGACCCGGCCCTCGTCCGCAAGGCACGCAAACGCGAACTGGGCCTCCTCGACCCGGTGGACGCCCTGTCCGTGGCCCTCGCCGGCACCGCCGAGGTCGACGGCGAGACGGTGGAGGCGGTACCGGTCGGCGCGCTGGCAGCCCTCCGCGACCGCCTGACGGTGGGCATCGGCCCGGTCGACCCGCCCCCGGGCCTCTCGGCCACCCTCCGCGACTACCAACTCCGGGGCCTGGCCTGGCTGGACCTCATGACCTCCCTCGGCCTCGGCGGCTGCCTCGCCGACGACATGGGCCTGGGCAAGACGATCACGGTCATCGCCCTCCACCTGCGCCGGGCCCGCCCCGAACCCACGCTGGTCGTCTGCCCCGCCTCCCTGCTGGGCAACTGGCAGCGCGAGATCGCCCGCTTCGCCCCCGGCGTGCCCGTACGCCGCTTCCACGGCTCCGACCGCACCCTAGACGACCTCCACGGCGGCTTCGTCCTCACCACTTATGGCACCATGCGCTCGGCGGCCCCTCTCCTCGCCCAACAGGAGTGGGGCATGGTCGTCGCCGACGAGGCCCAGCACGTCAAGAACCCCTACTCGGCTACGGCGAAGGCCCTGCGCACGATCCCGACCTCCGCGCGCGTGGCCCTGACCGGTACCCCGGTCGAGAACAACCTCTCCGAGCTCTGGGCCCTGCTCGACTGGACGACCCCGGGGCTCCTCGGCCCGCTGAAGTCCTTCCGCGCCCGCCACGCCCGTGCCGTGGAGAACGGCGAGGACCAAGAGGCCGTGACCCGCCTCGCCCGCCTGGTCCGCCCCTTCCTCCTTCGCCGCAAGAAGTCCGACCCGGGCATCGTCCCGGAACTCCCGCCCAAGACCGAGACCGACCACCCCGTCCCCCTCACCCGCGAACAGGCCGCCCTGTACGAGGCCGTCGTGCGCGAGTCGATGCTCGCCATCGAGACGGCCGAGGGCATCGCCCGCCGGGGCCTCGTCCTGAAACTCCTCGGCGCCCTCAAGCAGATCTGCGACCACCCGGCGCTGTATCTGAAGGAGGAGGCGGGTGTTGCCGCCGGAGACCGGTTCGCCGGCCGCTCCGGCAAACTGGCCCTGCTGGACGAGCTGCTGGACACGCTCCTCTCCGAGGACGGCTCGGCGCTGGTCTTCACCCAGTACGTCGGCATGGCCCGCCTGATCACCGCGCACCTCGCCGCGCGCGCGATCCCGGTCGAGCTGCTCCACGGCGGCACACCGGTCAAGGACCGCGAACTGATGGTGGACCGCTTCCAGAGCGGAGCGACGCCGGTTCTGGTCCTGTCCCTGAAGGCGGCCGGCACCGGGCTGAACCTGACCCGCGCCGGCCACGTCGTCCACTTCGACCGCTGGTGGAACCCCGCCGTCGAGGAACAGGCCACCGACCGTGCCTACCGCATCGGCCAGACCCAGCCCGTCCAGGTCCACCGCCTCATCACCGAGGGCACCATCGAGGACCGCATCGCCGAAATGCTGGAATCCAAGCGGGCCCTCTCCGACGCCATCCTCGGCTCGGGCGAGGCCGCGCTCACGGAGCTGACGGACCGGGAGCTGACCGACCTGGTGTCGTTGCGGAGGTCGGCGTGAGTGGGGGCGAGAGGACGCCGGGAGGTGCGGAGGGAGGCGCCAAGGAGAGCGTGCGGGCTGGGGAAGAGGCCGCTGCTGAGGCTGCGGCGGGGGCACGGCGGCCTGCGGGAGGGGACGCCGAGGAGCAGCCGGGCCCGCGAAGGAAGACCGACGAAGGGGTCTGGCTGTCCGACGAGGTGGACGCGGGAGAGCCGGGGGACGCGGACGGGGGAGGGGCGGACGGGCCGGATTCCGGTGCCGGGCCCCGGCCTGCCGACGTGGTTCGCCGGGCGTTGCGGGCGGCGCGGGAACGGGACAGGTATGGGGCCGAGGCCGGTGATCAACGAGGTTCGGGTTCTGCGCAGGGTGCCGGCGCGGCGAGGCCGAAGGGGGCGTCCGGGGCGCGGACAGCCCCACAGGTCGCCGCTCGGCCGGGTGACGTGGCGCGGGAGGCGTTGCGGAGGGCTGCGGAATCCAGGGTGGCCGGCCTGGAGGAGCCGAGGGAGGAGAGGGGCGCCGCTGAGCCGACGGGAGAGAGGCGCGCGCCCGAGTCTGTGAGAGGGCGGGGTGTGGCCCGAGCGGCGGTGGAGAGTGGCGCGGCCGAGTCCGTGACGCGGAGGCCTCCTGGCGGGCGGGCGACGGAGCGTGCTGCTGCTGAGCAGGGGGACTCCCGGCTCGGGGACGAGCCTGATTCCGGTGCCCGGGCCCATGGGGTGACCGAGCATGGTGCCCGGGCCCATGAGGTGACCGAGCACGGCCTCCGCCCCGATGGGGAGCCCCAGGCCGGCTCCCGGGCCAGTGACGGACGTATGCCCGGTGCGTGGCCCGGTGAGGGGACTGCGCCCGGCGCTCGCCCAGGCGACATCGCCCGGGAAGCCTTGCGGGCCGCACGCGACGCTGCCGAGCGGGCCAGGGCCGAGGCAGAGGGCGCTCCTGCCGGGGTTGCGGGCAAGGGGGCCCGGGCTTCGCGACGAGCCGTCGGCCTGCCGCCGGCCCGGTTGCGGGAGGGCCGGGGCGCCGGAAGCGGTGCCGGGGGAGACCGGGCGCCGGGAAACCAGGCCCCAGGGGGCGTGTCGGAAGATCGGTCCTCGGGGAGTCGGGTCCAGGAGGTACGCGCACTGCTCGCCGACGCTTTCAAGTTGCCCTCCGATGATCCGGAACCCGACGAGATCTCCACCGCGGGCCCGGATACCGAGGGGGACGGTGGCGGTTCGGCAGCGGCGGGCGAGGAGCACGAGCCGCCGCCACCTCGCGAGGTCGGGACCCACGACCGCCCGACCCATGGCCCCGTCGTTCACGGCCACTCCACGCACGACCCGTCCCCGAGCACAGGCGGCCCCTCCGCGCGGCGGGAGGCCTCAGCGGCCGTACCCGACCCGGAGTCCGCCCCCGACCGGCCCAGTGCCCCGCAGCCGGACACCGACCTCCCTGCAGCCCCTCGCGTCCCCCGCACCATGGCTGCCCCCTCCCGGGACGGTGAACTGCGGCGCACCTTCCGCCCGTTGCCGCCGCGCCCCTCGACCGGGGAGGCGTTCGCGGAGAGCTGGTGGGGCAATGCGTGGGTGACGGCTCTGGAGGAAGGCGCGTTGGACGCGGCGAGGTTGGCGCGTGGGCGGGCGTACGCCGACAAGGGGCACGTGGACGCGATCACCGTCACGCCGGGGCTGGTGCTGGCGTATGTGCACGGGAGCAGGCCCCGGCCGTACCGGGTGCAGGTCCGTCTCAGGACGCTGGACGACGGCGAATGGGACCGCTTCCTGGACGCGGCGGCGGAGCAACCAGGCCACATCGCCGCGCTGCTGGACAAGGAACTGCCGCAAACTCTCGCCGGACCCGGACCCGGACCCGGACCCGGACTCGGACCTGAAGCAGGTCGTAGAGCTGGAATCGGACTCGAGGTTGGCTCCGAAGCCGGACCGGGACTCGAGGTTGGCTCCGAAGCCGGACCGGGACTCGAGGTTGGAGCCGAAGCCGGACCGCGACCCGAGGTTGGAGCCGAAGCCGGACCGGGTCGTGAACGCGGGCCCGAAGCAGGTCGTGGTGGGCGCGGAGCTGGAGTTGGCAGGGGCGTGCGCCTGTTGCCCGGCCCCGGCGAGCTCGAACCCCGTTGCAGCTGCCCCGACTTCGGGCACCCCTGCAAGCATGCGGCCGCGCTCTGCTATCAGACGGCACGGCTGCTGGACGAGGACCCGTTCGTGCTGTTGCTTCTGCGGGGCCGGGGCGAGCGGGAGTTGCTCGACGCGTTGTCGCGGCGCAACGCGGCCCGTGCGGCCCGGGCCGCGCAGGAGCAGGAGCCCTCACCGCTTCCGGGTGTCCGGGCCCGCGACGCCCTCGCTCCGCGCACCCTCCCGCCGTTGCCCGAGCCGTCGCCCCCGCCGCCGCATCCGGAACAGCCGCCGGTGTACCCGGGCGCACCCGGCGGCCCGGACCCGTTCGCGTTGGACCAGTTGGCCACCGACGCGGCCGCCCGCGCGCACGCACTGCTCACCACGGGACGCGACCCGGTGGCCGAACTGACGCTGTGGCAGGACGCGGTACGGCTCGCCGCCGCCCGCCCCGGCTCCGGTCTCACCGCCACGACCCGCTCCCTCTACTCCTCCCTGGCCGCGGCCACCGGGCGCACCCCGGCCGATCTGGCACGCGCGGTCGCCGCCTGGCGTCAGGGCGGTTCCGAAGGGCTGGCCGTCCTGGAGGAATCCTGGGACCCGCCGGCCGGCCGCTTCGACCGCGCCCGCCCTCTGCTCCTCGCCGCCGACCTCCCGGCCTTCCGCCCCTGGCGCAACCACCTCACCCACCCCCGAGGCCACGTCCAACTCCGCCTCGGCCGCGACGGCCTCTGGTACGCGTACGAGTCCGAACCGGGCCACGACGACTGGTGGCCGAGAGGCATACCGGACCTCGACCCGGTGGGCGCGCTCACCGGCCTGGGAGCGACCGACGACTAACGACTAACGACCGACGACTGACGACTGACGACGACCGCCGGCTGACGACGACCGTCGACCGTCGACCGACGACGACCGTCGACCGTCGACATCGAGCACACGTCCTCGCCCGGGACGGCCGACCACCACCACCAGCCGCGCCCGGCCGGAACCCAGCCAAGGACGACGACGCGCGACACGCGGGAATGTTTGTTCGACGCCTTCGTCGGTCATCCCGTGAAGGCGGTGTGCCCGGCGTGTGACCTGCGCTCCGGTGAAGACGATGTGAGAGTTGCCCGCTGATGTTCGGGAGCCGTCCGGGCTGATTCGGGGGCCTGGGACTGAGCACTAAGGACGGGACGTTAGCGTGGAGCGGTGAGTGAGACGATGACCCCCGCCCTCCAGTACCGATTCGACGGGCCGGACGAGGCCCCGGTCCTGATCCTCGGGCCCTCGCTCGGTACGACCTGGCACAGGTTGTAGAGACCGTCCGTGGGCGTCCAGGCCAGTCCAAGATGAGCGCGTAATGCCAGGTCAGGGCATTCTGGTCCAGGGGAGTCGACGCAGTCGGTGGTAGGCGTGTGAGAGGGGCGTGCGACGACCACTAGAACTGAAGGCGGCCCGGCGGGGCTTCTGAGTAGGTGGGCTCAGTGTCTGCTGTGGGCACCGTTGCACTCGGGTTCTCCTCTCTCAAGCACCCGAAGAAAGAGCGCGGTGACGGCACGAGTCTTACGGCCAACGCGCAGCATCCGACCCCGGGAACTCTTCGCGACCCGCCAGGTCGTAGCCTTCACTCCTGCAAAGTCAAACGCCTTTGGGGGCGTCTGCGGCCCTGCCGGTATCCTCCGATGTTGCGTGGACCGCGTGCGGCGACTACCACGGCGTTGCCGGAGACGACGGTCGCCAGCCTGTCACGCGTCACCGCCGAGGACTTTGCCCGCTTCATCTCACGGCCACATCGCTCCGCTGGCCTGGAAGCGGGTGGCACCCCTACACGTCGCCCGCTGCCGAACGCTGCCCGCAACCCTGGACCTGTCCTGGATCGTGAGGGCAGTTGTGCCACATTGGCGGTCCACTCGCATCCACCTCGACCGCGGCCCCGCCGAAGGCCGGCGCAAGCGGAGACATCCTTGAGCAGGAGATGACGCAGATCCTCCCCCCATCAGCGACTGACGGTCACTGCTGCGCCCGCAGTCGGTGACCGTCCTTTTGTCGCGGACCTCAGCAGCAGTCTGCCGTGTGGGCGCTCGTGGCCACCATCGTCGTCGCCGTCGCCGTCGTCGCCGTCGTCGTGGCGGCCTCCTGGTCCTGGGCGATGCGGCCGCGCAGCATGGTCTCCACGATCTTCATGAAGCGCTGTGCTGTCGAGGTGCCCACGATGAACGGGTTCTCGCGACCGTTCGGCGCACTGCGCAGCTCCTCCATGCGCTCGAGGCCGTAATCGGCGAAGCCGTGGTTGCTCACCTCGATGTCGACCCCGGCCCGCCTCGCCCGGGAGGCGAAGGTGAGGGCGGAGGCGAGGTAGGTCTCCTTGCTCGCGGTGGCCGCGGGCGGGTTGGTCCCGCCCCACAGCATTGCGGTGTGGGTGCGGCCCCGCCAGCGGGCCGGGAAGATCGGTGAGACGGTGCCGGGGGTGTGGCCCGGCGTGTGGTTGAGCGTCACGGTGGTGCCGCCCAGCGTCAGCTTCTGGCCGTCGGCGATGTCCAGGTCGCGGGTGGGCGCGTTGGCCGGGGACGTGGAGGCGACGAGGTCCCAGTCGGCCGGGGCCATCATGACCCGGGTGCCGTACTGGTCGGCCAGGTACTGGGCGCCGCCGAAGTGGTCGCCGTGGCCGTGGGTGACCACGACGTACTTGATCGTCGAGGGGTCGGCCCCCAGGCTGCGCAGCCCGGAGACGATGTACTGCTCTGCCTCGTCCGGGTTGTTGAGGGCGTCGATGAGGATGATGCCGCGAGGGGTGAGGATCGCCGTGGCGGATACGAAACCGACGCTGAGCACGGCGACGTTGTCGAAGATCCGCAGTGGCGCGGGAGCGGGGGGCCTCGGCGGGGTGTAGCCGGCGGTGAGCGCGCCGACGATGCCCGTGAGGACCGGGTTGTCGCCGGCCAGTTCGGCCGCGCGGTCGAAGTAGTCCTGCGCGGTCGGGTCCGCGGACGCCGAGGTCTCGGCGGAGGCGCGCTCGGGAAGCAGCGACGCCGCGCCGGCGGTGGCCGCTGCGACGGCGCCGAGCTGCCAGAAGCGGCGGCGCGTCAGGGCTCCGTGCGGGCGGACTTCGGACGACGCCGGGCGGGTGAGATCGGTTTGCGGCTCGTTCATGTGAAGGCTCCTCGATGTGTGTGGGGTGGGTGGGGGGTGGGGGGTGACCGGCCGTCCGTCGCAGGCGAGGGCTGCGTCGCCGGTCCGAGGTTCCTCAGGCGGTCACGACCGCCTGCTCGTCCTTCTCGCCGGCTTCGGCGTCACTCAGCGGCACACCCTGGCGCTCTTTCAGGAAGAAGGTGACGGCGAGCCCGATCACCGTCACCGCCGCGAGGTAGACGCCGACGGAGTACACGGTGCCGGTGCTGGACTGCAGCGCTTCGGCGATCATGGGCGCGAAGGCGCCGCCGAGGACGGCTCCGATGGCGTACGACAGGGCCGCACCGCTGTACCGGACGGCCGTGGGGAACAGCTCCGAGAACAGGGCGGCCTGCGGACCGTAGGTGAGCCCCAAGCCGATGCTGTAGAGGATGAGCGCCACCACGACGAGACCGGTGTTCGCCGTGTTGAGCAGTGCGAAGAACGGGAACATCCAGGCGAGTTGGATGACGAAGCCGATGCGGTAGACGCGCAGGCGGCCGAACCGATCGGACAACCGGCCGCCCGCCAGGGTGCTGGCCAGCCAGCCGACCGCGGCGACCATGACGCAGATGAGGATCAGCGTCGGGTCCATGCCCAGATGGTTCACGGAGTAGCTCTGGACGTAGCCGCCGGTGGTCATGTAGCCGACGGCGTTGTTGGCGGCGAAGAGCAGGGCACCGGCCACGACGAGCGGCCAGTGGTTCTTGAACAGCACGGCGATCGGGGCGCGCGACTGGTTGCCGGACTGCTTCAGCTCCCGATAGACGGGGCTTTCCTCGACCTTGCGGCGGATGACGAACCCGGCGGCGACGAGGACGACGCTGAGCAGGAAGGGGATGCGCCAGCCCCAGGCGAGGAACTGGTCGTCCGTGGTGAGGGCGGTGACCGCGGCGAGGGCGCCGTTGGCCAGGAGCAGCCCCAGCGGTGCGCCGAGCTGGGGGTAGGAACCGAACCTCCCGCGCTGCCCCGGCGGTGCGTGCTCCACGGAGATCAGCGCGGCACCGCCCCACTCGCCGCCCGCCGACAGGCCCTGGAGGATCCTCAGGAACACGAGGATGACCGGGGCGCTCATGCCGATGGATGCGGACGACGGCACCAGGCCGATCAGGGTGGTGGAGACGCCCATGAGCAGCAGGGTGGCGATCAGCATCGCGCGGCGGCCGAGCCGGTCACCGAGGTGGCCGGCGAGTGCGGCTCCGACCGGCCGGAAGAAGAAGCTGATGCCGATCGTGGCGAAGGAGATGATCAGCGAGTCCTCGCCCAGCCCGTCGAAGAACTGGCTGCTGAACACCAGTCCGGTGCACAGGGCGTAGATGAAGAAGTCGTACCACTCGATGGTGGTGCCCGCCATGGCGGCGAGCGCGACCGTGCGGTGCTGACTCCGGTTGCCGGATGTCTGAGCGGATGGGGACATGGGGAGTCCGATCGTCGTCGGGTCGTCGTTGGCCCGGGGGAGCGGGAGGGTGTCAGACGGCGTAGTCCGGTAGTCGTCCGGTGGGGGTGTCAGACGGCGTAGTCCGGTAGTCGTCCGGTGGGGGTGTCAGACGGCGTAGTCGGGGGCGATGCGGTCGATCCTGCGGCGCAGTGCGTCGAACAGGGTCCTGCCGGCCTGCGTACGGTCGCCCATCTGGAAGGACTCCTTGGTCGAGCGCACCGCCGCCTCCCGGCTCACCGGGGTCAGCGGCTGCCCGGAGTGCTGGGCGGCGAGCTGGATCTCGCAGGCCCGTTGGAGAGTCCACAGGGCGGCGAAAGCCGCGGGGACGGTCGGTCCCACCGCCAGCAGACCGTGGTTGCGCAGGATCATCAGGTCGCGGTCGCCGAGGTCGGCCACCAGCCGCGGCTTCTCCTCGGGGTCGACGGTGATGCCCTCGAAGTCGTGGTAGGCGACCATCTCGTGCAGTTGGGCGGCGTAGAAGTTGTCGGGGTCGAGGCCGTCGCGCAGACAGGCGACTCCGGTGCCGGCTGTGGTGTGGGTGTGCATGATGCAGTGCGCGTCGGGCCGGTTGGCGTGGATCACCGAGTGGATCAGCAACCCCGCCTCGTTGATGGGCCAGTTCGAGTCCGACAGGACGTTTCCGTCAAGGTCGATCTTCACGAGGTTCGAGGCGGTCACCTCGTCGTACATCAGGCCGAACGGGTTGATCAGCAGGTGTCCCTGCTCGCCGGGCACCCGGACGGTGATGTGGTTGAAGACCATCTCCACCCATCCGAGGTGGTGGAAGACGCGGTAGCAGGCGGCGAGTTCGAGTCGTGCCCGCCACTCCGCATCACTCATGTGCGCCGGTTTCGCCTTGCTCGTCGGGGTGTCCAGAACGGTCACTGCCGTGCTCCTTGATTGCTCCGTGGGCGTCGCCGCTGTCGTGTGACGGTCTCGGTGTGCAGGAGCATGGGCGCGCGACCACTCGTGCGCCAATGTCGGGATCGACAGTGAATCCGGTTGGGTGGTGTCCGATACGACATCAGTTCCTTGTCGGCGGCTCTGACAGGTCGGCCAGGGCCGTCAGCTCCAGTGTCAGCAGAAGGCGCCGTGTCGGATCGGCGAGCGATACGTCGAAGAGTTGCTCGGCCCGGCGCAGCCGCAGCCGCAACGTGTTCTGATGAATGTGCAACTCGCCGCTGGTCGCGGCGACATCGCCGAAATGCCGCAGATAGGTGAGCAACGTGGCGCAGTAGTCGGTGGCGTTTTCGGCGTCGTGTGCCCGCAGGCGTTCCGCGATGCCGGTGCGCAGTTCCGCGTCCTCGCGTACGGCACCTACGAGCCGCCGCAGTACCAGTTCCGGCCGCAGGTCCTCGGCGTGGTACGCGCCGGGGCCGACGCGTCGCTCCCCGAGGTGGTCGAGCGCGGCGTCGATGTCGCGGCGCGCCGCGAGCAGGGCGGAAGCCGTCCCGACCGTGGGGGAGTCGACCGCCGTGAACGAGCGGTGCAGGCTGTGCCGGGCCCGGTCCAGGAGGTGGTCCAGCAGGACACCGGTGGCCACGGAGCCGGAGCCGGCGGTCGGCAGCAGCACGTAGACGCGGTCCCCGAGCAGGGCCGCCGCCGGTTCGTATCCGAGGGAGCGCCCGTCGAGGACGGCCAGGTCCAGCGCCCGAAGCAGAGCGGCGCGGCGTCGGGCCGCGGTGCCTGCTTCCCACGACTCCTCACCTCCGCCCGCGCCTACGGCCTCGGCCAGCCCGACCAGCACGGCGGGAAGGCGGACACCACCGGGCGGGTCGCTCTGCCCCGAACGGCCCTCCAGCGCGTGACGCAGGGCGCGGTCGCGGCTCTCCTGCTCGGCGTCGGCCTGGCGGCGCAGCGCCAGCATGTGCAGCGCCGCGACCCGGGCCGCCTCCTGCAGGGTGGGCCCGCAGTCGGAGGCCGCGGCCTCGTCGGGAAACGCGACCCACAGGGAACCGAGCACGTCCTCACCCGCTCTGATGACCACGGCCGTGCGCGGCAGATCGCCGGGCCGGTGCTGGCGTACGACCGTGTCGCTCACCCACACCTCCCGGTGCAGGTGATCGGCGAGCGCGTCCTCGGGGACCCGCCTGCCCAGGATCCCGCGTCGCCGGGTCTCGTCGATGGGCTGGTCGGGCAGGTTCGAGTAGGCGACCACCACCTGCTGGGTGTCCATGATCGCGACAGCGCCGCCGACGATCCCGGCGACCGCGTTGGCCAGGGAGAACAGGTCGCCGCCCGTCGCTTCGGCGCCCGGTTCGGCGACCGCCGCGCGCGCGGCCAGGATGGTCGTGACCAGACGCTGTACACGCGTCCACGGCACCTGCGGATCGACGGTCAGGACGGGGACGCCGGTCCTGGCGGCCTGCGCCGACACCTCCGGCGGTGGGGGAGTGGGGCACTTGACGGCGAGTGCGCAGGACCGGTCCGCCGCCGTTCGAAGGGCCGCGCCCAACGCGTCACGGTCGGCGATGTCCAGACCGACCCCGAGCAGCAGGTGCCCGGGTGCGGTGGCCCCGAGCGCCTCCGGGCAGTCCAGCAACTCGGCGCCGACGACGCGCCATTCGGCCACACCGCCATCGGACAGCAGGCTGATGACCCCGCCTCGCAGGGCCTCGACGAGCTGCTTGAGGGGCATCGCGGTCATGCCGGCCCTCCATTCAAGGTGATGTCGGAATCTACATCACTCAAGCTCAGCGAGTGGAGGAACCGACATTGTTGCGGGTTCGCGAGACGGCGCATGCTCGCTGCGAACGGCCACACCGACCAACGGACCCACCCGCAAAGGAGGCGCGAGGGCGTTGTCGCATCCGTCTGCATCCCCACCGCTCAGTCGGCCACCTCGGATCACCGTCGTCGGCCCGGGTGCCGTCGGCGCCACGCTCGCCGGGGCGTTCGCCGCCTCGGGCGCCGAGGTCTGTCTGCTCGGACGGCCGGGCCCGCACTTCGACGCGATCGCCGCGCGGGGGCTCCTGCTGCGCCGCCGGGAGACGGGAGACGAGGTCCGTCACCGCTTCCCCACGGCATACGACACCGGTCAACTCCCCGTCCCGGACCTGGCCGTCGTCTGCGTCAAGAGCCGGCACCTGCTTCCTGCTGCCCGCAGTATCCGGACCTGGGTCGAGCACGGCGTGGACGTGCTGGTCGTGGCCAACGGAGTGCCTTGGTGGCTGCTGTCCACCGTCGAGCGCGCCGGGGAAGACCCCGTGCTGCGATCGGTCGACCCCGACGGGGAGTTGCTGCGGCTCCTGCCCGCCGAGCGGGTGATGTCCGGAGTGGCCCACTTCAGCAGCGCTGTCGACGGGCCGGGCCGGGTGACGCACCTCAGCGGTGACAGGCTCATCATCGGCGATCCGACGGGAGGGATCTCCGACCGCGTCCACCGGTGCACCGCAGCCCTCTCCGCAGGCCCCGTCCGCCCGGAACCCAGCGCGGATATCCGCCGGGACATCTGGGAGAAGCTGCTGGGCAACGTCAACCTCAACCCCGTCAGCGCTCTCACCGGTGCCACCGTCCTGGACATCCTCGACGATCCGGACGTACGGCATCTCTGCGCCGCCATGTTCGACGAGACCGCGGCCGTCGGCAGGGCACTGGGCATCGAGAGCGCCATGACGGCCGACGACCGGCTCGACATCGCCCGCAAGCTGGGCGCGTTCCGTACCTCCATGCTCCAGGACGCGGACCGGGGCCGCCCCCTCGAACTCGACGCGATCGTCGGCGCCGTACGCGAACTCGCGCGCCGCACCCATGTGCCGTCCCCCTCCCTCGACGCGGTACACGGACTGCTCGCCCTGCGCGAGCGGGTCCGCGACCACGGCGAGTCGTCCGGCAGCTGAAGGAGCCCCGGTGCCACACCCCTTGGGGAACCCCCCATCGAAGATCATCGCTGTCCACCTCAACTTCCGCAGCCGCGCCGAGGAGCGCGGCCGTACCCCCGCTCATCCCTCCTATTTCCTCAAGCCGCCGTCGTCGCTGGCCGGCACCCAGGAAGCGATCGTCAGGCCGCGGGGGCTGCCAACTCATGGGCTTCGAGGGCGAGATCGCACTCGTCATCGGTACGCGGGCCCGACAGGTGCGGCCGGAGGACGGCTGGCGCCATGTGCGCTGGGTGACCGCCGCCAACGACGCGGGCGTGTACGACCTCCGGTACGCCGACCGCGGCTCCAACCTGCGCTCCAAAGGCGCGGACGGCTTCACCCCGATCGGGCCACGGCTGCTGGACGCCCCCGAACTCGACCCCGCCGGACTGCGGTTGAGGACGTGGGTGAACGGCGAGGTGGTCCAGGACGACACGACCGACACCCTGCTGTTCCCCTTCGGTGAGCTGATCGCGGACCTGTCCAGGTTGGTCACCCTGGAACCCGGCGACGTGATCCTCACCGGCACACCGGCCGGCGCCTCGGTGGCCGAACCGGGCGACGTGGTCGAAGTCGAGGTCGGCGACGGCCGGTTCAGCACCGGAGTACTGCGCAATCCGATCGCCGACGCCGATCACGACCTGGAACCGTGGGGCGCGCAGCCCAGGACCGACCGCGCCGAGGAGGAATCGGCCTACGGGGCCGGATACGTCCCCGAGCCGCTGTTGGAGGACGAAGACCTTGCCGACGGTCTGCGCTCGGTGGCCGTGGCGACGCTGAGCGCACAGATGCGCTCGCGCGGTCTGCCGCACATGTCGATCGACGGTGTGCGACCGGTCAGCGGCACGGCGATGGTGGGCGTCGCCCACACCCTGCGCTATCTGCCGCTGCGCGAGGACCTGTTCAAGCGGTACGGCACCGGCATGAACGCGCAGAAGCGGGCGATCGAGGAGCTGCGCCCCGGACACGTCCTCGTCATGGACGCCCGGCGGGACCCGACCGCCGGCACGCTCGGCGACATCCTCGCGTTGAGAGCGGCCAAGCGGGGCGCGGCCGGTGTCGTCACCGACGGCGCCGTACGCGACGCCGCCGCCATCGCCGGCCTGGGCCTACCCGTCTACGCGGCAGGCAGACACCCCTCCGTCCTCGGCCGCCGGCACGTCCCCTGGGACACCGGGGTGCCCATCGCCTGCGGCGGGGCTCTGGTGCAGCCCGGCGACCTGATCGTCGGCGACACCGACGGCGTGGTCGTCGTACCGCCCGACCTCGCCGAAGAACTGATTGCCGACTGCCGCGAACAGGAACGGCAGGAACGCTTCATCACCGAGCAGGTCGGCGCGGGCGAGAGCGTCGACGGCCTGTATCCGCTGGGTCCGGCCTGGCGGGACGCCTACGAGAACTGGTGCAAGGGAGAGACACAGTGAAGTTCCGCAGCGATCCGTCGGCCATCCGCGGGTCCATCGCCCCCGTCGTCACACCGTTCACCGCGGACGGCGCCCTCGACCACGACAGCCTGCGCGCCCTGATCCGCTTCCAGCTGGAGTCCGGCTCGCACGGCATCTCGCTCGGCGGATCGACCGGCGAACCGAGCGCGCAGAGCGTCACCGAGCGGATCGCCGCGATGCGAACGGCGGTCGAGGAGATCGGCGACCGGGCGCCGTTCCTGCCCGGCACCGGCTCCCACAAGCTCGACGAGACCCTTGAACTCACTGCTGCCGCCCAGGAGTTGGGCGCCGACGCGGCACTGGTCATCACCCCGTACTACGCGCGGCCCACGCAGGAGGCCCTCTACGAGTGGTACGCGAGAGTGGCCCGGGAGTTCCCGGACCTGCCGATCGTCGCCTACAACGTGCCCTCCCGCACGGCGGTGGACATCGCCCCGGAGACGGTCAAGCGCTTGTTCACCGACTTCGACAACTTCGTCGGTGTGAAGGAGACCACGAAGGACTTCGAGCACTTCTCCCGCGTGCTGCACGCCTGCGGACGGTCGCTGCTGGTGTGGTCGGGCATCGAGCTGCTCTGCCTGCCGCTGATGGCACTCGGCGGCGCGGGCTTCGTGTCGGCCGTGGCCAACCTCGCGCCCAGCGCGGTGGCGCGGATGTACGAGCTGTGGGAGGCGGGCGAGTTCGACGCGGCCCGTGACCTGCACTACCGCCTGCATCCGCTGGTCGACCTGCTGTTCGTCGAGACCAACCCGGCCCCCGCCAAGTGGGTCCTCGCCCAGCAGGGCCGCATCGCCTCCGCCCGCGTCCGCCCGCCGCTGACGACGCCCACCGAGACGGGCCTGGCGAAGATCCGCGCGCTGCTCGCCGAGGGCGGCGACCTCACCGCACAGATCGGAGCATGACCATGAGCATCGAGAGCCTGCCTCCCGTCATCCAGCACTGGATCGGCGGCGAGTTGATCGACAGCGCCGACAGGCGGACGTTCCCCGTGGCCGATCCGGTGACCAACACGCCCTACGCCACGGCCGCGGCCGGCGGCCGGGCCGACGTCGAACGGGCGGTGGCAGCCGCCAGGTCCGCCTTCCCCACCTGGTCGTCCCTCGGCAACCGAGAGCGCGCGAACGTCCTGAACCGCATCGCGGACGCCGTCGAGGCCCGCCACGAGCGGCTGGCGTCCTTCGAGTCGTACGACACGGGGCTCCCCATCACCCAGGCGAGGGGCCAGGCCCGCCGGGCGGCGGAGAACTTCCGCTACTTCGCGGACGTCATCGTCGCCCTTGGCGAGGAGGCCTTCCGGCAAGCTGACGAGCAGTTCAGTTACGTCGTGCGCAGGCCGGTCGGGGTGGCCGGCCTGATCACGCCGTGGAACACCCCGTTCATGCTGGAGAGCTGGAAGCTGGCCCCGGCCCTGGCCTCCGGCTGCACGCTGGTCCTCAAGCCCGCCGAGTGGACCCCGCTGTCGGCCTCGCTGTGGCCGGAGGTCTTCGCGGAGGCCGGGGTTCCGGCGGGCGTGGTGAACATCGTGCACGGCATCGGTGAGGAGGCCGGCCAGGCCCTCGTCGACCATCCGGACGTCCCGCTGATCTCCTTCACCGGGTCGACCGACACCGGCCGGCACATCATCCGCTCCTCCGCCCAGCACCTGAAGACCGTCTCGATGGAGCTGGGCGGCAAGTCGCCGGCGATCGTCTTCGCCGACGCCGACCTCGAAGCGGCCCTGGACTCGGTTGTCTTCGGGGTGTTCTCCCTCAACGGCGAGCGCTGCACGGCGGGTTCGCGGGTGCTGGTGGAGCGGTCGGTGTACGAGGAGTTCACCCGCCGACTGGCCGAACGGGCCGCGAACGTCCGTGTCGGACTTCCCTCCGACCCGGCCACCGAGGTGGGCGCGCTGGTCCACCCCCAGCACTACGCGCGCGTCCTGGACTACGTCGAGATCGGCAAGAAGGAGGCCCGACTCGTCGCCGGCGGCACCCGGCCCGCGCACCTCGTCGACGGCAACTACCTCCAGCCGACCGTCTTCGCCGACGTCGACCGCGACGCCCGGATCTTCCAGGAGGAGATCTTCGGCCCCGTGGTGGCCGTCGCGCCCTTCGACGACGAGACCGAGGCGATCGAGCTGGCCAACGCCACCCAGTTCGGCCTGGCCGCCTACATCTGGACCTCGAACCTCAAGCGCGGCCACCGCATCGCGCATGCCGTCGAGTCCGGGATGATCTGGCTCAACTCCCACAACGTCCGCGATCTGCGCACCCCCTTCGGCGGGGTCAAGGCCTCCGGCGTGGGCCGCGAGGGCGGCGCCCACTCCATCGACTTCTACACCGAATCGAAGATCGTCCACGTCGCCCTCGGTGACGTCCACACTCCCCGCTTCGGAGCCACGTCATGACCGCCTCGAACGCCCCCGACGTCATCCGTTCCGCCTACGCCCAGCTCGCCGTCACCGATCTCGGCGCGGCCCGCTGGTTCTGGGTCGACATGCTCGGCTTCTACGTGCAGTACGAGGACAAGGAGTCGCTGTACCTGCGCGGCACGGACGAACTCACCCACCACTCCCTGGTCCTGCGCAAGGGCGACCTTGCGGCCCTCGACCACATCTCCTACCGGGTCCGCACCCCGGAGGACGTCGACAAGGCGGAGAAGTTCTTCACCGACCTCGGGCGCCCGGTCAAGCGGTTGAAGAAGGGCGAGGGCGCGCACGGTGTCGGCGACGCGGTCCGTGTCATCGACCCGCTCGGCTTCCCCGTCGAGTTCTTCCACGAGATCGAGCGCGCCGAGCGCCTCATCCAGCGTTACGACATCCGACACGGCGCCGAGATCGCCCGCCTGGACCACTTCAACATCTGCACCCCCGACATCCCCGCCGCCTACGCCCACTACCAGTCCCTCGGCTTCGGCTGCTCGGAAACGATCGAGGGACAGAGCGAGGACGGCGAGCACGAGCTGTACGCCGCCTGGATGTACCGCAAGCAGACCGTCCACGACGTCGCCTTCACCGGCGGCGCCGGACCTCGGCTCCACCACCTCGGCGTAGCCACCCACGAGTCCCACCAGGTACTGCGCGCCGCCGACATCTTCGGCTCGCTGCACAAAGAGCACCACATCGAACGAGGCCCCGGCCGGCACGGCGTCTCCAACGCCTTCTACCTCTACCTCCGCGACCCCGACGGCCACCGCGTGGAGATCTACACCTCGGACTACTACACCGGTGACCCGGACCACGAGACGTACCGCTGGAACGTGCGCGACGACCGCCGCCGCGACTTCTGGGGCAACGCCGTCATCGAGTCCTGGTACAAGGAGGCCGTCCCCGTCCTCGACCTCGACGGGCACCCGCAACCCGTCACCGACACCCTCCTCGACGAGTCCGCCGTGACCGTGGGAGCCGACGGCCTCGGTTGACCCACCGCGTTGCCGCCTTGGCTGCGGTCCGCCTTCGGATCGCGTTCGAGGCGCGTTCAGCCTGCGGTGATACGGGAGTTGACCCGCCGCATCAGGTCCCCGTCGGGGTGCCACATGGGGTGGTGAGGGGCGGCGTTGGAAGTCAGGACGACGCCCTGGAAGCCGGCGGCGAGGCAGCGGTCGACGACGAACTCCGCGATGTCCTTGCCGACGTCGTCCTCCTCGAAGCGCGTCAGGAGCGGGGTGTAGCCCACGACGCCTTCACCGAGGACGGCGGGAACACCGCGTCGGCGGGCGAACTCGGCCACGGAGTCGACCCACCCGGCCAGCGTGTCCCGCATGGCCTGCCGGTGTGCCGCGTAGTTTCGTAGAGCCACAGGTCCCAGCGGTCGGGGTCGACCCGGTCGTGCGCGTAGAACAGCTCGCGGGGCGCAGCATGGCGGCCAGTTCGGGGGTCGGTCAGGTGACCGTCTCGGGCGCCGCCTCGGTGCCGTGTCCCAGGCCGACCGCCTCGTAGAGCGCGCCGAGGACGCCGTAGACGTAGAAGTGGAAGTGGGCGATCTGCGCCTGCTCGGGCAGGTCGTCGAGTTCGGCGGGCCAGGGCTCACCCAGCGAGTAGGTCACGGGTACTGCGGGGTGGCGTGTCTGCAGCAGCTTCACGACACGTTCGAGGGGGCCGCGCAGCCGGGCGTAGCGGGCGGTGGTGCCGTCCGAGGGTCTGGAGCTGCTGCCGTTGGAGTGCGTTCAAGAGCGTTCTGGTGAGCGGGAGTGAGTGCGGGTGGTCTGTGTCGTGTCGCGTGGTCCGGTCGTGGGGCCGGTCTGGGTAGGGAACTGACGTTCTCGCGTCGAATGCGTGACCTTCATGGGTGGTGCTCGTTTGTCATGCCGACGGGATCTTCAGGCGAGGCCGGGGCGGGGGTGACGGGGTGGGTGAGCTGAGGAGTGTGGCGGCATCGTTCGTCGTGTCCGGTCCGGGTGGTGTGGCCGTCCGGACCCGTCTCAAGCAGCTGACGTCCGGCGATGAGAAGGTGCTGCGTCTGGTGGGTGCGCATCTGGGGTCGCTGGCATCGAGGGATCTCCAGGCCCGCTGCCGGGACGGCTTGTCGCATTCCGGTGAGACGTGGGCGGTGCGTAAGCGGGAGCTGACGCCGTTGTCGTCGTCGCGGTGGGCGGGCAGTAACACCAAAGCCGACGGCGCGCTGGAATGGCTGGACCGCCCCGAGGACCGCACTCCCGTCCCCAGCCGCAAGAACGACGGTGTCGCGGACCCCGCAGGCCGCTTCTGGGCCGGCAGCATGGCATGGCCTACGATGGCACCCCCGGCGCGGGCTCGCTCTACCGAACGGACCCCGACGGCACGGTGGTACGCGTCCTCGACGGCCTGACCATCGTCAACGGGCCGGCCTTCACCGCCGACGGCACGACTCTGTACCTCGCCGACACGGCTGTCGGCACCCTCTTCCGCTGCCGGGTCGACCCCGCCTCCGGCGATCTCGTCGGCGGCCCGGAGATCTTCGCCCGACTGCGCGACGGCGAAGGCAGTCCCGACGGGATGACCGTCGACGAGGAGGGCTGCCTGTGGGTCGCGATGTGGGGCGCCGGCACGGTCCGCCGCTACCATCCCGACGGTCATCCGCTCCACACCCTGACCGTGCCCGCCCCCCACCCCACGTCGGTGTGTCTGCACCCCGGCGACAACCGCCTCTACGTCACCACCGCCCGCTACGGGGTGAAGAACCCGACCGCGGCCTCGGGCGCGGTACTGAGCGTTCCCGTACCGGTCGCAGGAACGGCGGCTCCGGCACAGCCGGAAGTGACCGGGCCGCGCACCTGGCGTGGTGCCGCGGTCCGGTCACTCCCTCAGACGGGTCAGCGGGGCTCGCGGACCACGGCAATGCCTCCCGGTGGGACGGTGACGGTTCCGGTGACCGGTGTGCCGGTGAGGAGTTCGACGCCTTCGGCAGGTGCTTCGGCGCCCTTTCCGGTGTGGTCGATGAGGAACAGGTAGTCGGCCTCCGCGCCCCGGCGCCGGACCGCCTCGATCCCGGCGGGTACGTCCTGCTCCGGTGTGACGCCGGCGTCCTGACGGATGCGGTCGAGCAGGGCGGCGAGCGTGTCCTGGTCGGGGTGGGTGCCCAGATACCAGGCGGTGCCGTCGCCGTGCCGGTGGTGGGTGACGGCGGGGTGGCCGGCCAGTGGGCCGTCGGCGTGGGAGGCGACGGCCTGTGCGCCGGTGAGCCGGATGCGTTCCGACCACAGGTCGGCGGTGGCGGCCGGAGGCACGTCGCCGGTCAGGCCGGTCGTCTCGCCCGGCAGCAGGGGGAAGAGCTCGTCGCTGACCACGCCGAGCACATCGCGGAACGCGCCGGGGTAACCGCCCAGGTACACATGGGCGTTCTCGTCGACCATGCCGCTGTGGAAGCCGACGGCCAGCGTTCCCCCGCCTTCGGTGAACCGGGAGAGGTTCGCCGCGGCTGCCTCCGTGACCAGGTACAGCGAGGGTGCCAGGACGAGCTTGTAGCGGTCGAGTTCGGGGTCGTCGGGGCGTACGAAGTCGACGGCGACGCCGGCCCGCCACAGAGGGGTGTACCAGTCCCGTACCAGGTCCTGGTAGCGCAGCTCGCCGCTGGGCTGGGAGGGGAGTTCCAGCGCCCAGCGGGCGTTCCAGTCCCACACGATCGCCACCTGTGCCGTGCTGGTGGAGTCCCGTACTTCGGCCAACGCCCTCAGGTCCGCGCCGAGTTGGACGACGTCCTGCCAGATCTGGCTGTCGGTGCCGGCGTGCGGCAGCATCGCCGAGTGCCACTGCTCGGCGCCGGCCTTTGCCGCCCGCCACTGGAAGAACGCGATGCCGTCGGCGCCGTGGGCCACGTGCGCGAGCGCGTTGCGGCGCATTTCCCCGGGGAGCTTGGCGCGGTTGACGGGCTGCCAGTTGACGGCGCCCGTCGAGTGCTCCATGAGGAACCACGGGCCGCCCGCGAGCGAGCGCATGAGGTCGCCGTTGAGGGCGATGTCGATCTCGGCTTCCGGGTCGTCGGACATCAGGTAGTGGTCGTTGGAGAGGATGTCCAACTCCGGTGCCCAGCGCCAGTAGTCGAGGGCGTCGATGGTGCGCAGGACCAGGAAGTTGGTGGTCGCCGGGGTGTCCGGAGCGGCCCGGTGCAATACCTCGCGTTCGGCGGTGCACAGGGAGAGCAGTTCGTCGGAGCAGAAGCGGCGCCAGTCCAACTGATGGGTGGGGTTCGGGGGAGCCGCGGTGGCGCGGGGCGGCAGGATTTGGTCCCAGTCGTAGTACCACTGGCTCCAGAACGTGGTGCCCCAGGCGTGATTGAGGGCGTCCAGGTCGTCCTCGTAGCGGGCGCGCAGCCAGGTGCGGAAGGCGGCGGCGCTGGTGTCGCAGTAGCAGGCGTCGTTGTGACAGCCGTACTCGTTGTGGATGTGCCACATGGCGACGGCCGGGTGGTCGGCGTAGCGCTCGGCGAGCGCTCCGGCGATCCGCAGCGCCGCTCGGCGGTAGGCGGGGTTGGACGGGCAGAAGGTCTGGCGGCTGCCGTACGACAGTGTGCGGCCGTCCCGGTCGACGGGCAGTGCCTCCGGGTGCGCCTTGAAGAACCATGCCGGCGGGCAGGCGGTCGGGGTCGCCAGGTCGGCGGCGATGCCGTTCTCGTGGAGCAGGTCGAGGATGTTGTCCATGCGGGCGAAGTCGTAGACGCCCTCGGCCGGTTCGAGCAGGGCCCAGGAGAAGATGCCGACGCTGACCATGGTCACCCCGGCCTCGCGCATCAGGCGCATGTCCTCGGCCCAGACCTCGTCGGGCCACTGTTCGGGGTTGTAGTCACCTCCGTAGGCGATTCCAGGTATGCGAAGACGGCGTGCGGTACTCACTGGTCGTGCTCCGGGAGGGGTGTAGGGGAGGGGCGAGTGGGGGTGTGTCAGCCCTTGTTGGCGCCCAGCGTGAGGCCGCTGACGAACTGGCGCTGGAGCGCGAAGTAGACGATCAGTGTGGGGATCGCGGTGAGCAGGGCGCCGGCGGCGACAAGGTTGGGGTCGGTGAAGTACGCCCCGGTGAGGTTGTTCAGCGCCGAGGTGATCGGCATGTTCTCGCCGGTGGAGATGAGGACCAGGGCCCAGAAGAAGTCGTTGTAGATCCAGATGGACAGCAGTGTGCCCAGGGCGGCCATCGCCGGCCGGCACAGCGGTAGCACGATCTGCCAGTACATGCGCCACACCGAGGCGCCGTCGACCAGGGCGGCCTCGGTCAGTTCGTGCGGCAGCGAGCGCATGTAGTTGGCGAGCACGAAGGCGCAGAACCCGGACTGGAAGGCCACATGGATGAGGACCAGGCCGAGCGCGGAGTCGTACAGTTTGCCGCTCATGGTGATGCCGGGCAGGTCGATGAGCAGGTACATGCGGTACAGCGGGGTGATGATGACCTGCTGCGGGAGCAGGTTTCCGGCGGTGAAGACCAGCAGCAGGGCGAGATTGAGGCGGAAGTCGAAGCGACTGACGTAGAAGGCCACCATCGAGGAGAGGAACAGGGTCACCAGCACCGCCGGCACGGCGATGATCATCGTGTTGACGAAGTAGTGCCCCATGTCCGACTGCGTGAACGCGTCCGTGAAGTTGTCGAAGCTCAGCTTGTCGGGCCAGGAGACGTAACCCTTCTCGCTGGTCTCCGCGTACGGTCGCATCGCCGAGTACATCGCCCACAGCAGCGGTGCGAGCCACGCCAGCGCCGCACCGGCGAGGAAGAGGTGCAGCAGGACCCGGGCGGGGCGCACGGGCGTACGGACCTTGGTCATGACGGTGGTGCTCATGCGCGCCGCTCCTTCCGGAAGGTGGCCACCAGGTACGGGATGATCACGACGAGGGAGATCAGCAGCAGGACGACGGCGATGGCCGAGCCGTAGCCGATCCGGCTGGACTCGCCGATGATGTTGTTGGTCACGAGGATCGACAGCAGCTCGGTGCCCTCGGCGCCCTTGTTGAAGACGAAGACCAGGTCGAAGGCGCGCAGCGCCTCGATGATCGTCACCACGAGCACTACTGTGTTCGTGGGCCGCAGGGTCGGGAAGATGACGTTCTTGAACGTCTGCCACTCGTTGGCGCCGTCCAGCGAGGAGGCCTCCCGCAGGGACGGGTCGACGCCCTTGAGGCCGGCCAGGTAGAGGATCATCATGTAGCCGGTGTGGCGCCAGGACGCGGCGATGAGGATCGCCCAGAGGTTGAGGTCCGGGTCGCCGATCCAGTCGATGTACTTGCCCGGCTCGTTGGCCCCGATGATGCTGTTGATCAGGCCGGTGTCGGGGTTGTAGACGAGCTGCCAGACGAATCCGATGACCGCCATGGACAGCACGACGGGCAGGAAGAACGCCGTCTGGTAGACCCGGCTGAACCGGATCTTCTTGTCCAGCTGCACGGCCAGGAACAGGCCGAGTGGCGTGGGGATCGCGATCAGGACGACGAACCAGATCACGTTGTGCTCGAGGGCGGGCCAGAACTGCGGGTTCTGCTCGAAGAGCTCCTTGAAGTTCTGGAGCCCGACCCATTTGATCGAGTCGAAGCCGATGCCGTCCCAGGTGGTGAAGGCGAGGGCGATGGAGGCCAGAGCGGTGACCCAGACGAGGGCGACGTGCAGGATCGTCGGCACGCCGGCCATGAAGCCGAGCGTGATCCGGTCGCGGCGGGTCAGCAGGCGCCGGTGGCCCTGCGGAACCCGCCTCTTCGGAGTCGAGGCGCCGGGAGGCGGCACCGCGACCGCCTCCGGGATCTTCGTGGTCGTTTCGGAGCTCATGGTGTCGGTGTTCATCCGCTTCAGAAGGGGGGTCGGTCTCAGCCGGACGCGAAGATCGTCTTCTTCTGGCGCTCGATCGAGGACAGCAGGCCGTCGATCCCCTTGGGGTCGCGGATGAACTTCTGCAGCGCGGGCTGCATCACCGTGGAGGTGAAGTCCGGCCGGCTGTCACGGTCCATGAACTGGGTGAGATGCTTCGCCTGGTTGATCATCTCGTAGCCCTTCTTCTGAAGGGTGCTGTAGCCGGAGGTGTCGGCCTTCGAGGAGGCGGCGATCAGGCTCGGGTCGGCCTTCAGGTAGATCTCCTCGGCCTGGGCAGTGCCCAGGAATTCGAGCAGCTTGACGGAACCGGCGTGGTTCTTGGGCTTCTTGCTGAGCATGATGCCGTCGGTCGGCGCCTCCACGGTGTCCTGGCCGTACGCCGGGTCGATCTCGGGGAAGGCGAAGAAGTCGAGGTCGTCCAGGTCCGCCTTGTTGCTGAACTGCTGGGCCACGAACATGCCGAGCATATACATGCCGGCCTTCTTCGCCACCAGCGTCTGGGCGGCGTCCTGCCAGGTACGGCCGACCGCGCCCTCCTGGTGGTAGGGGAGGGTCTCGGCCCAGGTGTCGAAGACCTTGCGGACCTTCGCGTCGGTCCACGAGGCCTTGCCCGCCATCAGCTCGACGTGGAAGTCGTAGCCGTTGAGGCGGAAGTTGATCTGGTCGAAGGAGCCCATCGCCGGCCAGGCGTCCTTGTCGCCGTACGCGATCGGGACGAGGCCGTCCTTCTTCATCTGCTTGCACAGGGCGACGTACGCGTCCCACGTGGTGGGGACCTCGTAGCCGTACTTCTGGAAGACGCTCTTGCGGTAGAAGACCGCCCACGGGGACGTGGTCAGCGGCACCAGGTAGTACTTGCCGTCCTGACCCTTGCTCAGGTCGTGCATGGCACTGGGGAAGTTGGCGCCGATCGTCTTCCACACGTCGTCGATCGGAGAGGCGAGCCCCTTGGCCGCGAAGAACTGCATCCGGTAACCCGCGAACCATTGGAACACGTCGTCCGGGGTGCCCTGCAGGTAGGTGTTGATCTGCTCCTGGAAGGTGTTGTGGTCCTTGGTGTTGATGTCGACCGCGATCCCGGACTGCTTCGTGAAGGCCGCGTAGACGTCGGCGTACCCCTTCTTCGGGACGGCGTCGGACGCGTTGGAGCCCACGGTGACGGTCTGGGTGTCCGACGAGGCGGAACTGCCGGCGCAGGCACTCAGCAGGGGGATGCCGGCACCCAGTACCGCGGCTCCGCCGAGCCCGCGGAGCACGGTGCGGCGGCTGGTGCCAGGCATGGACCGACCAAGGGATGAATGGTGCATTTCGACTCCTGACAGGGCTGGCGGTACCCAGACTTGGCGCGTCAGCCGGAAGAGGGTTGGCGGAGAGACAGCCGCTGAGTAACCAGAACCAAACACGATCGAACAAACGCGATCGGTGGACGCCAGGAAGCGTGAACGCTCTGTGTCCTCACTGTCAAGACTCCGCGTCCGGCAATTCGTGATGGATCAGGTCCGGTCGGGAGCCTGACGTGCGGGTAACCGGAGTGGGCGGACAGGACCGACATGGCTGGCCGCCGAGTCGTCCCGCACGGAGAAACAGGCACTTGAGCTGCAGTAATGCCTGCCGAGCGCGCTTCCTCGGGCGCTTGCGGCACCTCCTCCGCCCGGCCACGGGCCCCGGCGTCCGTTCACACCGGAGGCAAGTGGCGTTGCGGGAACTCTTGACGTGCGCTCGGCGGATGCGTACACATTGACCGCGCGGTCAGACCGCGCGGTCATGCAATTGACCTCGTTCGATGGAGAACACACGGCCATGGAGACTTCAAGACAACAGGGGTGGAGCGCGGTGTCGGCTCCTCCGCGCCGCGCAGTGAGGATGTGGCCAGGCTGGCCGGCGTCTCACGCAAGACGGTCTCCCGGGTCCTCAACAACGAGCCCTACGTCTCCGACGAGTCCCGCCGACGCGTCCTGGCGGCCGCCGAGGAACTCGGCTACCGGCTGAACCACGCGGCCAGGGCACTGGCCTCCGGCCGTACCCGTTCCATCGGTGTGGTCGCTCTGGGCACCGCCGGGTATGGAACCGCCTCCCTGCTCGTGGGCATCGAACAAGCCGTACGGGACGCCGGCTACGCGCTCCGCGTGCTCAACACACCGGACGGCAACCCGGAAAGCATCGCCGCCGCGCTGGAATCACTCCTGGAGCAGGGCGTGGACGGCATCGTCGTCTCCGAACCCATTGTCGAGGGAGAAGTCCCGCTCGGCGTCGACGTGCCGGTCCTCTTCCTCGGAGCACCACCCGCCTTCAGTGCCGCCCGGACCCTGACCGTCGGCGTGGGCGCCCATCAGCTGGCCCGCGCGGCCACGGAACACCTCCTGGACCTGGGGCATCCGACCGTCCATCACCTCGCCGGGCCGCGGCGGTGGTACGCCACCACGGACCGCATCGAGGGATGGCGGGCGGCGCTCGCGGCCCGAGGCGCGCATGAACCGCCGGTACTGAACGGCGACTGGTCGGCGGCCTCCGGGTACGCCGCGGGGCGCGCGCTGGCCTCGGACCGCTCGGTGACCGCCGTGTTCGCCGCGGGCGACGAGATGGCCATCGGCCTGATCCACGCCCTGCGGGAAGCCGGGTGCGGGGTCCCGCAGGACATCAGCGTCGTCGGTTTCGACGGAAACCCCGTCTTCGCCTACGTCTCCCCGCCCCTGACCACCGTCCGTCAGCCCTTCGAGGCCGCGTCACGCGAAGGAATCCGGCTCCTCCTCCACGCCATCGAGAACCCCGACACCGAACCGCCGCCCGCGCACGACCCACCCGTCGAACTCATCGTCCGCGGCTCGACCGCACCCCCACCCTCCCTCTGACCCACACCCTCCGCCACTGCTCCGGCGTAGGCCGATCCGCCGGGGCACCCTCCCCACCTCCGCCATTCCGCGCTTGTCCCACCGCGACCCCCGCCCTTACGAGCCGCGCCCGGCGGTGGCGCCCGCTCTTCCCCGAGCGACGCGCCCAACGAACTCCGCCGCGTCACTCCGGATCTGTACCAGGGCGGCGGACACCGAAACACCCATCCTCTATCCCGTCTGGGAGCCGCACATGTCCCCCGCACACCCAGGCGCCAGACCCGGCGCCGCTCCACGTACCCGACCCACCAACTTCCTGTTCCTGCTGCTCGCGCTGATCGCCTCGGTGGCGACGCTGGTCCTGCCCGCCGCCGGCAGGGCAGACGCCACTGCCCGGCCCGCGCAGACGATGTACACGCCGCCGTCGGGCGCCCCCGCCCCCGGCTCGCTCTACCCGCGAGGACTGCGTCTGCAGCACAGCGGCTCGGCCAACGGCACCATCCTCGCCACCTTCGAGCAGTACACCAACGGCACACCGGTCTTCCCGATCTACCGCAGCACCGACAACGGCAACTCCTGGACCAAGATCTCCGACGTCGCCGACACCCAGAACGGGTGGGGCATGCGCTGGGAACCGGAGCTGTTCGAGCTCCCCACCGCGATAGGAGGCTTCCCGGCCGGGACCATCATGGCCGCCGGGCTCTCCGTTCCCAGCAACCGGTCCGCCACCAAGATCGACATGTACGCCAGCACCGACCACGGCCAGACCTGGACCTTCGTCAGCAACATCGCCACCGGCGGAAAGGCTTTTTCCAGCAACGGCCAGACCCCCGTATGGGAACCGTTCCTTCTGGTCCACAACAACAAGCTCATCGTCTACTACTCCGACCAGCGCGACCCCGCCCACGGGCAGAAGCTCGTGCACCAGGTCAGCACGGACGGAAGGAACTGGGGGCCGGTCGTCGACGACGTCGCCGTATCCCCCTACAGCGCCCGCCCCGGTATGACCACCGTCGCAAAGATGCCGAACGGCAAGTACATCATGACGTACGAGTACGGCGGGGCCCCCGAGAAGAACTTCGCCACCTACTACAAGATCTCCGCCGACCCGGAGGCGTTCGACTCCGTCACCGGCCAGGTACTGAGGTCGACCGACGGCTACGTCCCCTGCTGCACCCCGTACATCACCTGGCTGCCCACCGGCGGCCCCAACGGCACCCTCGTCGTCGCGTCCAACAGCACCGACGACCTGTTCCTCAACACCCAGAACGGTGACCCGAGCGCCTGGACCCGGATCCGGTCCAACGTCGCCGCCGGCTACAGCCGCGGCCTGCTCCCCCTGTCCGACGGACACAGCCTCATGGTGTTCACCGGAGGTCCCAACGGCAGCAGCACCGTCAACCCCGTCCAGTACAGCACGATCGACCTGGGCGGCGGCATCTCCGACGGCGCCACCTACACCGTGTCGAACGCGGGCAGCAACCTCAGGCTGAGCATCGCGGGCGGCTCCACCACCAACGGCACCGCCGCCACCCAGCAGAACGCCGGCAACGCCACCGACCAGCAGTGGCGCTTCGTGCAGCAGAGCTCCGGCTACTTCAAGATCCTCAACGTCGCCAGCGGCAAGGTCCTCGGCGTGGAGAACCAGTCCACCGCCAACGGCGCCAAGGTCCTCCAGTGGGACGACAACGGCACCCTGGACCACGAGTGGGCCGTCGCCCCGCACCAGGCCGGCGGGTACAGCATCACCAACCGTGTGACCGGCAAGAACCTGGAGATCCCGGGCGCCTCCACCGCGGCCGGCACCGCCGCCGTCCAGTGGAGCGGCACCAGCTGTGCCTGCCAGCGCTGGAACCTCACCCAGACCGCTCTGCCCCCGCTGGGTACCGGGCAGTACGTCCTGGTCAACAAGAACAGCGGCAAGTACCTCGACATCCCCCAAAGCTCCACCGCCTCTGGAACGGCCGCGAACCAGTGGCAGAACTCGGCATGCTTCTGCCAGCTGTTCACCTTCCAGTCCGCCGGCGGCGGAGCCTGGACCATCAGGAACGTCAACAGCAACCTGAACCTGGACATCCGTGACGGCTCCACCACCGCCGGAGCCGCCGTCGTCCAGAACACGCCGTCCGCCGCGAACTCGCAGAAGTGGACCCTCACCGACGCGGGCAACGGCTACTACGAACTCAAGAACGTGGGCAGCGGCTTCAACGCCTCCGTCGCCCAGTCCTCCACCAGCAACGGCGCGGCAGTCGTGCAGTGGAACGACCTGAACCTCGACGACCAACTCTGGAAGATCGTCCGCATCAACTGAGTGACCGTCCGCAGAAGGACGTGTCAGGCGGTCGTGCCGGTCACCGAGTCCCCGGACTCGGTGACCTGGTACGTCACCGTGGCGCAGCTCAGGTAGTGCAAGGTGAGCGTCACCAGTGAGTCCTTCTTGAGCGAGTTGAGGAAGCCGGGGGTCAGTTTGATGGCGCCATGTAACCGGGTGGGAACGGCGTGCGTCCGTGGTCCCGTCGGCGTCCGACAGTACGGGGCCCTCGGAGGAGATCACGTCGATCCGCCACGGGACGCCCCGGGAGAACCTGGCCTCCGGCGTTGCCTTGAGTGTCTGGGCGGTGATGTCGCCCGTCCTGGGAACGACACCTGACCGCGTTCGTCGACTCCGACACCCGCTTCGAGTCGGTGACCTGGCGTCAGGGCGGCAAGGGCACGATGATCTCGCACTTCGCCGTGCTTGAGGTGCGGCCCTCGGGCAAGGAAGCCACCCGAACCGCTCAGGCGGTGGCCGGCGGACGCAGCCGCTGAAACGGGGTGCTGCCGCTGCAGACTTTGCTGGTCGAGCAGCCTGCAGAAGCGGCCGGTCCGACCGGCTACTGGATGACCGACCTGCCCGCCACCACCCGTCACCCTCGTCACCGCCGCTCAAGCCTTCCGCACCCTGTGGCGGCTCGACTGCAAGCCCGGATGCCGGCCTGAGCCTCTACCAGGTCCTCGATGCCCTTCTGGACCTGCTGAGGTGCTGGGCCGGCGCCTGTACCACCTGCGGCCGCCCCCTGCCGACCAGCAGATCCAGAACCTGACGAAGCGCTACCCGGCGGTGCCCGGGCCCGTTTGTGAGAGGCGGATCATGGCGCGGTAGAGAGCGGTGGGCCTCGGGGCTTCGGGCAGCGGGGGGATCGGTGCCCCGGGTGCGGCGTAGGAGCGGAGCATGTGGCCGACGAGGCGGCGCCAGGTGTCGGGGGCGGCGTCGCCGGTGGCGGCGACGACGCCGGCGTTGGCCATGAGCAGGATGACGACGTCCTGGTGGGTGAAGTCGTCGCGTAGGTGCCCGGTGTTCTTGGCGCGGGTGATGAGTTCGAGCAGCCGGTCGTACGCCTCGGCACGGCGGGCTTCCAGGGCCTTGGCGGCGGGGAAGGTCATGGTCAGGACGTCGGCGAAGCCGCGGTCTGCGGCCTGCATGGCGCAGACGGCGTGGAGGTAGCCGATGAAGCCGTGCCAGGGGTCGGGGTCGGCGAGCGCCTCGGCGACTGCGTCCGCGTAGGCGTCCATGCGGTCGGCGAAGACCGCGTTGATGAGTTCCTCCCGGGTGGCGAAGCGCCGGCCGAGCGTGGCTTTGCCGACACCTGCTTCGCGGGCCACTGAGGCCATGGATACGCCGAGCCCTTCGGTGGCGTAGAGGCGGCGGGCTGCGGCCAGGATGCGGTCGCGGTTGCGCTCCGCGTCGGCGCGCAGTCCCGTGCCGGGCTGCTGGCACGGCGTCTGGTCGGAAGGCGGGGAGGTCATGCCCCCACTCTACCCAAGTGGGACGGGTGGCCCACTTCTGCTGTACGGTGGGCGACAGTGGAATCGGGAAGGCCGTACCACTTATCGAGAGGCGGCGTCATGCGTGCTGTAGTCGTGGAATCCGTTCCCGCGACCCCGGTCGTGACCGAGGCGGACACGCCGCGCCCCGAGGCCGGTGAGCTGCTGGTGAGGGTGGCCGCATCCTCGGTGAACGGCATGGACGCGGCGACGGCGGCCGGCTACGCGCAGGACATGATCGAGCACCGGTTTCCGCTCGTCCTCGGCCAGGATTTCGCGGGCACGGTCCGGGCCGTCGGTGAGGGCGTCGAGGGCTTCGCGGTCGGCGACGCGGTCTTCGGCGTCGTGAGGAAGCCGTTCCTCGGAGCAGGGTCGCTGGCCGAGTACGTCACGGTGCCTGCCGCGTACGGGGTGGCCCCGATCCCCGCCGGTCTGGCGGTACCGGACGCGGGTGCGCTGGGCCTGGCCGGTACGGCGGCATGGGACAGCCTGAACGCGGTGGCTCCCGCCGAGGGGGAGACGGTGCTGATCTCGGGCGCTACCGGCGGCGTGGGCGCGCTTGCCCTGCAGTTGGCCGCCGCCCGGCGCGTGAAGGTGATCGCTACCGCCCGCGTCGGCGCGGAGGCCGACTTCGTCACCGGCCTGACCAAGGAGCCGGTTCACCTCGTGGACTTCACCGGTGATTTGGCGGCCCATATCCGCGAGATCGCCCCCGACGGCGTGGACGCGGTGCTGCACCTCGCGGGTGACGGCGTTCAGCTCGCCGGCCTGCTGCGATCCGGTGGCCGGATCGCCTCCCTCATCGGTCTGACCCAGGACGCCGTCGAGGGCCGGGACGTCACCGTGCACCCGGTGATGGCCGACACCGTCCCCACGACCCTGACCGCCCTGGCCGAGCAGGCCGCCTCCGGCGCGCTGCGTGTGCCGATCACGGCCACCTACCCGCTGGAGCAGGCTCCGGAGGCCATTGCCGCCTTCGGTGCCGGTGCACTGGGCAAGATCGCCATCGCCTGCTCCTGAGATCCACCACATTCATCCCATTCATCGCCTCAGGGAAAGAGATCTGATCGTGCCCACCATCGCCATCATCGGCGCCGGCCCCGGTATGGGCCTGGCCATCGCCCGCACCTTCGGCAGCCGCGGCTTCGACGTCGCCCTGATCTCCCGCACCAAGGAGAAGCTTCAGACGCTGGTCGGCCGGCTCGGCCAGGAAGGAATCACCGCCGAGGCGTTCACCGCCGACGTCCTGGACCGGCCCTCCCTGACCGCCGCCCTGGACGCCGTGAAGGCCCGCTTCGGCGGCATCGACGTACTGGAGTACTCGCCGGCCCCGCACTCCCCGGTGCCCGGCCTCACCATGGTCGCCCCCTCGCAGGCCACGGTGGACGATCTGCAGCCGCAGATCGAGTACCTCTTCTACGGCGCTATCACCGCCGCCCAGGCGGTCCTGCCCGCGATGCGGGAGGCGGGCGCAGGCACCCTGCTGTTCACCACCGGCGGCGGTTCGGTGGACCCCATTCCCATGCTCGGCAACGTCAACGCCGCCGGCGCGGCCCTACGCAACTGGGTCATCAACCTGGACAAGGAGCTGGCCGGCAGCGGCGTGCACGCCGCGCACGTGGCGATCAACGTCTGGATCGGTGACGGCGGACCCGAGGGCATCCCGACGGCCACGCCCGAGCAGATCGCCCCCCTGTACTGGGACCTGCACGAGGACCGTGACCGCTCCGAGGCCGTCTTCAACGCCTGACCGGCCGGCCCGCCCCGCTCCCGGGAGGGAGCATCCCCTCCCTCCCCACCCCGTAAGGAATCCGTACGTGAACGTCCTCTTGTGGATCGTGCAGGCCGTGCTGGCCGCGATGTTCGCCATGGCCGGTGTCATGAAGTCCACCCAGCCCAAGGAGAAGCTGGCCGGTCAGCTGCCCTGGGTGGCCGATATCTCGCAGAACACCGTCCGTTTCATCGGCATCGTGGAGTTCGCCGCGGCCCTCGGGCTGATACTGCCGCCGGTGACCGACATCGCCCCCGTGCTGACCCCGCTGGCCGCGACCGGCCTGGTCGTGGTGATGGTGCTGGCCGCGATCACCCACGCCCGCCGCAAGGAACCCGGCGCGATCGCCTTCAACGCCGTCCTGCTGGTCCTGGCGGCCCTGGTGGCCTGGGGCCGCTTCGGGCCGTACAGCTTCTGACCCTCTCCGCCCTACCCCCCCACCTTCTGATCGTCACCGCGAGGAACCCCCTGATGCGTGTCACCGTCTTCGGCGCGACCGGCGGCATCGGCCGCCTGGTCGTCCAGCAGCTTCTGGACGGCGGACACCAGGTCACCGCCCTGGTCCGCACCCCCGCCAAGCTCGCCCTGACCCACTCCCATCTCACGGTCGTCGCAGGGCAGTTGTCCGACCGCGATGCCGTCGAGCAGGCTGTCAGCGGCGCCGACGCGGTGATCAGCGCGCTCGGCCCGTCCCTGAAGCGGTCCACGACCGGCACCCAGGTGACCGACGGAACCCGCACCGTCGTGCAGGCCATGCAGGCGCAGAAGGTGGACCGGTTCATCGGCCTGGCCACGCCCTCACTGGCCGATCCGCGGGACAGGCCCCACTGGAAGCACATGGTGCTGCCCGTCGTGGCCGGGCTGATGTTCCCCAACGCGCTGGCCGAGCTGAAGGGCATGACCGAGGCCGTCACCGGCTCCGATCTCGACTACACCATCGCCCGCATCACCAATCCGACGAACAAGCCCGCCACCGGCCGCGCCCGCGCGGGTTTCCTCGGCCATGACAAGGTCGCCTCCGCCATGACCCGTGCCGACATCGCCGCGTTCCTCGTCTCCCAGCTCACCGACGCCCGCTACCGGCGGGCCATGCCCGTCATCAGCAACTGAGGCCAGGAACCCGACATGACCTTCGAACTCGGCGTCTACTCCTTCGGCAACACCCCGCGCCTTGCCGACGGCAGCCGCGGACCCACCGCCCAGGCCCTGCGCGATGTGCTGGAGGCCATCCAACTCGCCGACGAGGTGGGTCTGGACTTCTTCGGGGTGGGCGAGCACCACATGCGGGCGATGCCGCTGTCCTCGCCCACCTCCGTGATCAACGCCGCCGCGGCCTCCACTTACCGGATCAAGCTCGGCACCACGGTCACGGTCCTGTCCACCGACGACCCGATCCGGGTGTTCCAGCAGCTCGCGACCGCCGCGTCCCTCGCGCCCGGACGCATCGAAGCCGTGGCCGGACGCGGCTCGTCGACGATCACGTTCCCGCTGTTCGACTACGACGAGCACGACTACGACATGCTCTACGCCTCCAAACTCGCCCTGCTGATGGCCGTGAACGCCGATGAGAAGGTCACCTGGCACGGCCCGCACCGCAGACGGCCACTGCGGGATGTCACCGTCTTTCCCCGCCCCGAGCAGCCGCTGAAGATCTGGTTGGGCACCGGCGGCAGTCCGGACTCGGTTGGGCGCGCCGTCGAGTTGGGGCTGCCGATGTTCCTCGGCGTCCTGGGCGGCACCCCCGAGCACTGGGCGCGCTATGGGCACGCCTACCGCGCCGCCTGGGCCCAGGCCGGTCACCCCGCAGAGCAGGCGGACATCGCCATCTCCATGCATGGGTTCGTCGCCGAGTCCGGCACCCAGGCACGGTCGACCTATCTGGACCACGAGCACCGCATGATGGCCGAGGGCCTGGCCGAACTGGGCCGCCCCGCCCCCTCGCGCGCCGACCGAGCCGCGGCCCTCGAACCCGGCGGCATGGTCTTCGTCGGCAGCCCCGACGAGATCGCCGACCGCATCCTCCACCTGCACGGACTGCTCGGCCATACCCGCCAGATCCTGCAGATGGACGTCGGCGGGATGCCGCAGCGCGACTTTCTGCGCGGCATCGAACTGCTCGGGACCAAGGTGCTTCCTCAGATCCGGGCCGAGCTGGCGAAACCGTGAACTGGAGCCGTCCCGCCACGGCGGCCTCCTCCTGCCGCCCCACGATCTGCGTCATACCGCCGGCGCCGCGCGCCCCCGACGACGGCGTGGTCTGCGGGCCCTGCGGTGTGACCCAAGGCCGACAGCGGAGGACTTCGTCGAACCGCCCACCACCGAAGTAGCCCCGATCCCCCCCACCACGAAGGAGCAGTCCGGAATGACCACGATCACCGACCCGTCCTACGTCGACCCGGCACTGATCAACCCCCGCGCATTACGTCTCGTCGAGGCGTTCAAGGACGCCCTGGCCCGTCTCCGCGACGAGGAGGGACTGACCTTCGACGACATCCATGCCGTCACTGATGTGCTGCAGCAGATGCAGACGGCCACCGGCGTCCCCCTGGCGCTGGTCGCCATGCCCCTGTACGGCGAGCTCTTCCAGGGTGGCCAGGACGGCTACACCCCTTCCGAGGATGTTTCCAGTCCCACGTTCATCCCCGGCTCCCCGCGTATCGACAACCCCGGCGTCCTGCCGATGCGGCCGGACGAGCCCGGCACCCCGCTGGTCGTGTCCGGGCGCGTGCTGGACGGCCACGGCCAGCCGCTCGCGGGCGCCAAGGTGGAGATCTACCACGCGGCCAACAACGGCAACTACTCCGGTGTGTGGGACGACGGAGTGCCCAAGTACAACCTGCGCGGGCACCTGTTCACCGACGACGACGGCCGCTACACCTTCACCACCATCACCCCCGTCGCCTACGCCGATGACAGCACCATGGCGCTCGACAGGGTCGTCGAGGCCGCCGCAGCCCTCGGCCGCAGCCTCTACCGCCCGGCCCACATCCACTACGAGGTCCACCACCCCGATCTGATCACCCCCTGGACCGGCGAGACCTACTTCCAGGGAGACCCCGTCATCCCCGTCGACTTCGTCGGCGCAAAGATCGCCCACCCCGCCCTGCAGGGGGACACCGCCCTGCACGAAGACCCCGTGGATATCGCCGCACACGGTTTCCAGGGCCCCTACCGGACCACGGAGTTCGACTTCGTCCTCAAGACCCGGACCAGCCCGGACACCATCACCCCGAAGGGGGAGAAAGCATGACTCCCGAGGATGCCACTGCCTGGTCGCTGGCCCGGCTGAACACGGCCTTCTTCCACCACTACGACCGTCGCGAGTACGACGAGCTGCTCGAACTGCTCGTCCCCGACGCCCTGTACGAGGTCCGTGGACGCAAGCTGCGCGGCCATGCCGAGATCCGGGGCGCTCTCAACGCCCGTTCCGGTCCCGAGGTGACGGTCCGCCACCTTGTCACCAGCCAGCACGTGCACAGCGTCGGGGACGGGACCGCCCAGGGCACCGTCTCCGTGATCGTCTACTCCGGACCCACCCCCGTCGGCGAGGGTCCGGTCCTCTACCCGGCCGCGAACGCCGGACACCTCTTCGAGATGACCGACCACTACCGGCTCGACAACGGGCACTGGAAGATCACCCAGCGCACAGCCCACCCGATCCTCGCCCCGGCCACCGACTGATCGTGGCCGTCGGCAAGCCGGTCAAAACGATGATGACTGAAGCCTTCGCTGAGCTGACAGGAAGTCGGAATCGCGGGGACGTTCGGGAACGATGAAGCGCAGGGCCGCGGAATTGCCAGTGCGGCCGACTCCTTCTCGGTGACCGGCAGCGGACCGACGCCGCAGGCGGCGAACGCGTGCGCTGCCTGCGGCGGCCGATACGTCTACGACAGCCAGGGCAGCCTCGTCGGGAACCCGGGCGCACCTGGTGGACCGCCACGGTGTGGATCGAGTGCATCTGACACGGGGTAACCGCCGTCAGGCAGGCGGATGAACCCCTGACGCTTCAGCTGCCCCCTTGTGCGACCGGGAATCCTGTGGGTGTCAACGCGACGTCTCCGGTGCGGCCGCACGTGTGGGCGTCCCCACCCGCCGAAGGGCTGGTGGGGATGCGAAGACGTCGTTACATGGCCCGGAATCCTTCGGGCCCGACCGGTACGGGGCCTGTCGGGGTCAGGCGCCCGGGTGCAGACCGGGCCAGCCGGGTGTCGGGTCGCCCTTGACCTCGCCGAAGTAGAGGGCGAAGGTCTGCTTCAGCCGCTCGACCTGGGCCCGGTCCTCCATGAAGCGCGGGAACCCGTCCACGTTGGCGTTCGGGTACTCCCAGATCGGCTTCAGGCCGGTGGGCGGCGCGATGTCGGTGCGCACCGACCAGCTGTTGGAGGTCTGACGCTCGGTGGACAGCTGCCAGTTGAGGTAGAGCTTGGCCGCCGTGGGGTTGGCGGCCTGCTTCAGGATCGCGATCCGCTGGCCCCATCCCACGAACGGGTGCCCGTCGGGCATCATCCAGCGGTTCGGGGTGGTGATGAGCGGGCTACCACCCGTGCCGACGCCGATGATCTTCTCCTTGTTGGTGACCGCGGTGCCGGGGGAGAAGGAGCCACGGGCGAACTGCGGCTGCTGGGCGGCGAAGTCGGCTATCCAGTCCCAGCCGTAGGTCTGGGCGTAGAGGGCGTAGAGGTAGAGCACCGCGTCGTCGTCGTGCGGGTAGGAGGAGGCGATGGCGCCCTTCCAGCGCGGGTCGACCAGGTCCAGCGGCGACTGCGGCGCGTCGGCCCCGGCCGCCGCGACGTCGTACAGGTAGCTGAAGGCGATGACCATGCCGGCCACCCAGGCACCGTCCGGGTCCCGGAACTTCTTGTGGAGCTTGCCGAAGCCGGCGGGCTTGTAGTGCAGCAGCAGTCCCTGGCGCTTCCAGCGGGTGAAGTCGTGCAGCGTCTGCAACTGCACCACATCGGGGACCAGGGTGTCGGTCGCGAACTGGTTGTCCACGCGGACGTCGTGGTACTTGCTGTAGTCCACGATGAGGTTGAGGTCGATCTGCGGGAACCGCTGGCGGAAGG